>JAUZRX010000006.1 GCA_030949985.1 Acidobacteriota bacterium | reverse complement strand
ACCCACCGCGCTACACCGTTCCGCATAGCGGCCCGCCACCGGCCCCACGCCCCCTCCCCCACCTGCTACGGCTGGGGATCGGAAGGGAGGTGGTCGAGGGGGCTGGAGACGGCGAGGGGGCCCGCCTGCAGAACGTGGGTGTAGATCATGGTGGTGGATACGTCCTTGTGACCGAGTAGCTCCTGGACGGTTCGGATGTCGCGGCCGTCCTCCAGGAGGTGGGTGGCGAAGCTGTGGCGCAGGGTGTGGCAGCTCGCCTTCTTCTGGATCCCGGCACGCAGGACGGCCCGGTGGAGAGCACGCTGGACGGTGGATTCGTCGAGGTGGTGTCGGCGGCGCTGGCCCGTCGGTCGATGCAGGTAGATACGGGTCGCCGGGAAGACCCATGGCCAGGAGGGCTGCCTTCCAGCGTTGGGGTACTTGCCGGCGATCGCGTCGTCCAACTCCACCCAGCCGGCGCCGCCCCGGAGATCGGCCTCGTGCTGGGCGAGGACCCGGACCAACTGGGATTGCAGCGCCGCCCGGGCCGCCCGGGGAAGGAGCGTCGCTCGATCCCTGCCCCCCTTGCCTGTCCGCACGACGCTCTGGCGGCGGCCGAAGTCGATGTCCTTGACCCGCAGCCGGCAGCATTCGAGCAGGCGCAGGCCCGCGCCGTAGAGCAGCCGCGCGATCAGGCACGGTACTCCGTCCATCTCGCCGATCAGCCGTCGGACCTCCTCGCGAGTCAGAACAGTGGGCAGCCTGGCGGGCCTTTTCGCGGGAACGATGCCGTCGAGCCAGGGTAGATCGATCTCGAGCACCTCGCGGTAGAGAAAAAGGATCGCCGACAGCGCCTGGTTCTGCGTCGAAGCACTGACCCCGCGGTCGGTTGCCAGATGGGAGAGAAACGCCGTCACCTCCGCCGCGCCCATCCGGGCCGGATGCTGCTTGCCATGAAAGAGAATCAGGCGCCGAATCCACGACCAGTACGCCTGCTCCGTCCGCCGACTCTAGTGCCGCAGGCGAATCGCCCGGCGCACGCGCTCTTCGAGACGCAGCCCGCGCCCCGCGCCGCGGCCTTCACTCCTGGCCCGATCACCACCATCGCAGCCGCCCATGAACCGATGATCACCCCGTCCCCCCGAAAAGACCCGCCTCAGCCGCGCCCGCCTGTCCCGCAACCGAGACGCCCCCCCGGCGCCCCCCGTGCTCCCCCCCGATGCGCGGCGTGCGGGTGCGCGGAGGGTCCGGCGGGTTTTCCAAACGGGTGCCGACCCCCACCACCCCGCACCCGTCCCAGCACCCGTTTGGCGCCCGCCGGTGCCCTCCCCGCACCCGCGCGCCGCGCGACCCCCACCACCAGTACCGAGGCCCCCCTACTTCGACCGGGCCCGCCGCTTCGGCGCCTTCCCCCGCGTGGCCAGAATCTGCGCCGCCTGCTCGAGACTCAAATCCTCGAGGGCCACCTCCTCCGGCAGCTTGGCGTTCAACTCACCGTTGGTGATGTACGGCCCGTAAGGCCCGTCGAGCACCTGCACCGGCCCCGCCCCCGTCGGCGGCTGGCCCAGGTCCTTGAGCACCGTGCGGGCCGCCGCCCGTCGCCCACGCCCCCGCTTGGGCCGCGCCAGAATCTCAAGCGCCCGCTCGAGGGTGATCGTGTAGACGTCGTCGTCCCCCGAGCGCAGCGAGCGCGAATCGTCCCCACACTTGATGTAGGGCCCGAAACGGCCGATGGCGGCGATCACGTCCTCGCCGCTGTCCGGGTGCTGCCCCAGGGTCCGCGGCAGCGACAGCAGCTTGGTGGCCAGGGCCAGGTCCACCGTGTCTTCGGTCACCCCCGCCGGCAGCGAGGCCCGCCTCGGCTTGGGATCGCCCTTTTCCTTGGGGCTCTCCCCGAGCTGCACGTAAGGCCCGAAGCGGCCGTGCTGGGCGTAGATGTTCAACCCCGTCTCCGGGTCGACCCCCACCAGCCGCGGTCCTTCCTGCTTCTTGCGGATCAGCTCCAGGGCCAGTTCCAGGTCCAGCTCGTCGGGAGCGATCTCGTCGGAAATCGACGCCATCACGCCGTTCATCTGCAGGTAGGGCCCATAGCGCCCGACCTTGACGATGACCTTCTCGCCGCTGGCGGGATCGACTCCCACTTCGATCGCCGGGTACTCGATCCTGGCCTCCACCTGGGAGATCTGGTCCTTCAGCCCCGGTCCGTTCCGCCCCTCACCGAGGTAGAACTGCCGCAACTGGTCCCGCCAGTCCAGCTTGCCCTGGGCGATTTCATCGAGTTGCTCCTCGAGCCGCGCCGTGAACTCGGTGTCCACGTACTCCGCGAAGTGCTGCTCGAGGAGCTGGGTCACGGCGAAGGCGGTGAAGGTGGGCACCAGGGCGTTCTTCCGCTTGCGCACGTAACCCCGGGCCTGAATCGTCTCGATGATCGTGGCATAGGTCGAGGGCCGCCCGATGCCCTCCCCTTCCAGCTTCTTGACCAGGGTCGCCTCGGTGTAGCGCGCCGGCGGCAGAGTCCGGTGCCCCAGGGGCTCGAGCCCCCGCGCCTCGAGCTCCTGGCCCGTTTTCAGCGGCGGCAGGAAGGTTTCCCGGTCGGCGATCTCCGCGTCGGGATCGTCGGAACCCTCGACGTAAGCCCGCAGGTAACCGGGGAACCGGATCGTCTTCCCCGACGCGGCGAACAGCGCCCGGGAACCGTCTTTCCGCGGCACTTCCACCTCGACGCTGGTCCGCAGCACCTGGGCGTCGGCCATCTGGCTGGCGATGGTGCGCTTCCAGATCAGCTCGTAGAGCCGCGCCTCGTCCTTTCCCAAGTGCCCGGCCACGTCCTCCGGTCGCCGGGAAAGGTCCGTGGGGCGGATCGCCTCGTGAGCCTCCTGGGCCCCGGCGGTGCGGGTCTTGTACTGCCGCCAGCCCTGGTGGTAGTCGTCACCGAAGCGAGAGCGGATCACCTTCTCCGCCTCTCCCAGGGCCGTCTCGGACAGTACCACCGAGTCGGTTCTCATGTAGGTGATCAGGCCGCCGAGGCCCTGCCCCACGTCGATGCCCTCGTAAAGCCGCTGGGCGACGCGCATGGTGTGCCGGGCGGAGAAGCCCAGCTTGCGGTTGGCCTCCTGCTGCAGCGAGGATGTGGTGAACGGCGGCGCCGGGCGCCAGGTCTGGGGCTTTTCCTCGACGCTGTGCACACGCCAGGGGCCCACCAACGAAGCGCAGATCTCCCGCGCCCGGGCCTCGTCCGGAATCCACTCCACCGCCCCGGGACGCTTGGGCTGGCCGGTGGTCTGCTCGAAGTCGGCGCCGACCGCCACCTTCTTGCCGTCCAGCCGCACCAGGCGGGCCTTGAAGGTCTTGCCCGCCGCATCCAGTTCCGCCTCGGCGTCCCAGTACTCCGCCTCGCGGAAGGCGATGCGCTCCCGCTCGCGCATCACGCACAGGCGCACGGCCACCGACTGCACCCGGCCTGCGGACAGGCCCCGGGCCACCTTCTTCCACAGCAGCGGCGAGAGGGAATAGCCGAAGAGCCGGTCGAGCACCCGCCGGCTCTCCTGGGCCCGGACCAGTGAATCGTTGATCTGCCGCGGATGCTCCACCGCCTCCCGAATCGCCCGGGGGGTGATCTCGTGGAAGGCGATGCGCTCGACGGGCACCTTGGGCTTGAGCACCTCCACCACGTGCCAGGAGATGCTCTCCCCTTCTCGATCTTCATCGGTGGCCAGCAGCAGGCGATCGGCCTTCTTGAGGGCCTCCTTGAGTTGCTTGACGTATTTCTTCTTGTCGCTGGGCGTGATGTAGAGCGGCTCGAAGCCGTCATCCACGTTGACCCCCAGCCGGGCCCACTCCTCTTTTTTGAACCTGGCCGGAATCTGGGCGGCGCTCGAGGGCAGGTCGCGAATATGACCGTAACTCGCCTCCACGAGATACCCCTTGCCGAGGATGCGGGAAATGGTCTTGGCCTTGGCCGGCGACTCGACGATGACGAGGGCGGTCATGTGTCCTTTCTCCTGCCCCGCAGCCAGCGCGGCTAACTTATCGGGCAGTGGGGCAGGTAAGTACCCGCCAATCCGCCGGTAATATTGAGAGAGATCCGGAAAAGCTCAAGCGCCGCTCCCGCCTCCGAACCCTTCCGGCCCTTCTCGATACCGGCCTTAGCTGTTTGTTTGCAGCAATTTAAAGACAGTTCCGAAATATCCGCCGGAGCGGAGCGTCAACCGGGGAAGAAGACGCTCATCACCGCGCCGCCGCTCTTCCCGTTGGCGACCTGGACCCGGGCACCCTGCAGGCGAGCCAAAGAGCGGGTCAGCATCAGCCCCAGGCCCAGACCCTCGGGAACATCGGTGTTCGACCCCCGGCTGAAAGCCTCGAAGAGCCGGCCCCGCAACTCGGCGGGAATCCCCGGACCGTGGTCCACCACCTGCACGACCACCTGGCTGCCCTCGCCTCTCACCCGCACCCGGATCCGCCGGTCCTCGCACCCCCGTGAGTACTTCTCGGCGTTGTCCAGCAGGTTCTGCAAGATCTGCCCCAGGGCGTCGTGATCGAAGCAGACGGCAGGCAGGGCGTCCTCGACTTCGACTTCCACCGTGGCCCCGGCCTGCTCGAGGGCCGGGGCGATGCGGGCCACGTGATCCCGCACCGCGGCGCCGAGATCCCCCGGCTGGGGGTCGACCTTGAGCAAGCCCTGCTCGAGACGACTGAAGCCGAGCACGTTGGACACCACCCGGCCGAGACGCTCGGCCTCTCCCGCCACCCGGCGGGCGTAGTCCCGACTCCTGGCCGGATTGCCCAGGCCGTCGGCCAGCATCTCCCCATACATCCGCAGGCTGGCCAGGGGGGTCCGGAGTTCGTGGGCCGCCGAAGCCGCGAAGCGGGAGCGCTGGCGCGCCAGGCGCTCGGCCTGCCAGACCACCACCACCGCCAGGCCTCCGGCCAAGGCCGCGGCGAGGGTCAGCACGACAAACAGCCGGTGGAAGCGTTCCGAAGCCGCCCGGGCGTGAACCGCGGCCTGCTGCAACTCCTGCCGGGGATCGACGGCGATCCCCCAGTCCACCCCCGGCAGGTGCAGGGGAGCGAACACCAGGTCGCCGGAAGAGTCCGGGCGGGCGAAACGGGCCGGCATGGGAGCCGCCTCGAGCCATTGCCCCATCGCCTCGTTGCAGACCACGAACCCCTGGGTCAGCAAACCGACGGGAGTCAGCACCCTGCGCAGCGCCACCAGGCTCGCCCCTTCCTCGAGAGGGACGGTCTTCCAACGAAATCCCTCGACCCGGATCTCCACCTGCCGCCCGGTACGCTCACCCAGGCCCACCGACACGCCACCCTGCTTGATCCGGGCGTAGATCTCGCTGGCCTCCAGGTTCTGCAGCCAATCGATCTCGTCGAGACGAACGACCCGGGATGGAAAATCCTCCTGGCGTTCCCGGGAGCGTCGAGCCAGCTTGGCCCGCATCGGGTCCTTGTCGTCCTCGCAGCAGATCGGCGCCGCGGGCTGGAGCGAACGCAACATCGCCATGTGCCGTTCCCGTTGACGGACGCAGCTCATTTCGGGCAGCTCCAGGTTCACCGTGGGCAAGCTGACCCGGCCATCGGGCCCAATCTGGAAATGGGAACGAATCAACGGGTCCGCGGGTCCCTGGGCCAGGGGCGAGGGAACCACGGAGGGACCCCGGTGGGCTCCCCGGGGATCATGATAGAGATTCTGGTAATGATAGAAGGGGCGCCGGTCTTCGTTGGCCAGCAGGGCTTCGAGACGCTGGTGCAGCTTGGTGGCCAGCGACTCGGCGGCCCGGCGGGCCCGGCGGTCCACCGCCCGCCGCCGCTGATCGGCATCGCGTCGCGTCGCCTGCTCTCCCGCCACGTAGAGCGCCGTGCTGGGCAGGGCCACGGCGACCGTGGTCAGGGCCAGGGCCAGGAGGGTGCGGGAGTATTGCTCCCGCCAGCGTCTTAGACCTCGCCCCATGCGTAACCGACTCCCGTCACCGTGACGATGATCTTCGGCGAGGCGGAGTGCTCTTCGATTTTTTGCCGCAGCTTGGCCACCGTCATGTCCACGGTGCGGGTCTGAAGGTCGCCCCGGGCGCCCCAGACGTGTTCGAGCAACTCCGCGCGACTCACGGCCCTGGTGCGATGGCGATAGAGCCAGCGGAGAATTCCCGCCTCCCGCGCGGTGAGGTGGATCTCCTCTCCATCACGCAGCGCCACGCAGCGACCCAGATCGAGGGTGCAGCCTGCGACCTCGATCACCTCGGGAACGGCAGGGGCCAGATCGGCCCGCCGTCCGATGGCGGCCACCCGGGCCAGCAGTTCCTTGGCGCCGAAAGGCTTGGTGACGTAGTCGTCGGCACCCGCCTCGAGTCCAGCGACCTTGTCGTCTTCCGAGCCCCGGGCGGTGAGCATCAGGATCGGCAGCGCCGGACGAACCTTCTTCAGCCGCCGGCAGACCTCGATCCCGTCGAAGCCCGGCAGCATCAGGTCGAGCAGCACCAGATCGAAGGTCTCGGCCGCGCCGCGCTCAGCGGCTTGGGGGCCATTCTCCGCCGTGGTCACCTGGTGTCCCGCCCCCTCGAGCAGATCGACGAGACCTTCCCGGAGCAGCGGCTCGTCTTCCACCACAAGGATCTTCATCGGCATCTCCTCCGAAAGTATAGCGATCCTGGGGTGGACAGACCGGTAAACCGTCTGTAAATCGGCAGATCCGCCCAAGCAGGGTAGAATCCCCGCCGGAGACCCTGATGAGCCAACCTTTCGATTTGCTGGTGCGCGGCGGGACCTGCCTGCTTCCCGGCGGCCGCCATCGCGCGGACGTGGGCCTGCGCGCCGGTCGCATCGCCGCCATCGGCGACCTGGCCGGCTCGAGCGCCGCGCAGACTCTCGACGCCCGGGGCCTGCACGTGCTGCCCGGCGTCATCGACACCCAGGTTCATTTTCGCGAACCCGGCCTGACCCACAAGGAGGACCTGGCCACCGGGACCGCCGCGGCGGTCCTCGGCGGGGTGACCGCCATCTTCGAGATGCCCAACACCCGGCCCAACACCCTCGGTGCGGGAGAACTCGAGGACAAACTCGCCCGGGCCGAGGGGCGCGCTCACTGCCACGTGGCCTTCTTCATCGGTGCGGCGGAAGAGAACGTCGATCACCTGGCGCGACTCGAACGCCTGCCGGGTTGCGCGGGTGTGAAGGTCTTCATGGGCTCGTCCACAGGCTCCCTGCTGGTCGAGTCCGAGGCCCTGCTCGAGCGGGTCCTCGGCTCGGGCCGGCGCCGGGTGGCCGTGCACGCCGAGGACGAAGCCCGCCTGCGCGAGCGCTTCGCCCGGGTCCGGGACGGCGCCGACCCCGCAGAACACCCCCACTGGCGGGACGCCGAGACGGCCCTGATCGCTACTCGCCGTTTGCTCGGACTGGCGCGCCGAACCGGACGCCCGGTTCACGTGCTCCATGTCAGCACCCGCGACGAGATGACGCTGCTCGCCGACGCGCGGGACATCGCCACCGTCGAGGTCACGCCTCAGCACCTGACCCTCGCCGCTCCCGAGTGCTACCGGCGGCTTGGCAGCCGGGCCCAGATGAACCCGCCGATCCGCGGCGAAGAGCACCGGGACGGGCTCTGGCTTGCGCTGCAGGCCGGCATCGTCGACGTGGTGGGCTCCGACCACGCCCCCCACACCCGCGAGGAGAAGGCCCGGCCCTACCCCGCCTCGCCTTCGGGGATGCCCGGCGTCCAGACCCTGCTGCCCCTGCTCCTCGACCATTGCGCCCGGGGGCGCCTGAGCCTCGAGCGGGTGGTGGACCTGACCTCCGCCGGACCCGCCCGGGTCTACTCGATCGCCGGCAAGGGGCGGCTGGCGGTGGGCTATGACGCCGACCTGACCCTGGTCGACCTGGAAGCCCGGCAGGAAATCACCGGGGCCTGGCTCGCCAGCCGCTGCGGCTGGAGTCCCTTCGAAGGCTGCACGGTCCAGGGCTGGCCGCGGGCCACGGTGGTGGGCGGCCGGCTCGCCATGCGGGACGGCGAAATCGTCGGCCCTCCCGGCGGACGCCCCGTGCGCTTCATCGAGACTCTGGGAGAGGCCGTCCCTCAGTAGCGATGACAGCCCTGGCAGAGCCGGTCCAGCCCGGAGGACGCCGGCAGGTGCGGGCTCGGGCTGCCGTAGAGCCGGTGGCAGGACGTGCAGCCCACCCGGCCGCCGAACCATCGCGCCGGCCCCTGGTCATCGATCACCGCGGCGGTCGCGGAGCGGCGGAAAGCCACGCCGATGGGGTGACTCCGACCCGTTTCTCCCATCGAAGGTCCCTCGGTAAACGCCGCCGCGGGAGCGCTGTTGCCGTCGTGGCAACTCAGGCAACGCAGGGAGAGCGCATCGAAGCGGGCCAGGCCTCCATCTCCGCCCGCCAGGCGCGACCCGCCGTGGATCGTATCGGCGTACAGGGCATGGGGTCGGTCCCACCGCCCGTCGGCGCCCCGGTGACAGCTCGCGCACAGCAGGGGCGGCTGGAGACGCAGGTGGAAATCGTCCGCGACACTCGTTTCCAGGGTCGACCCGTGGCGCTCATGGCAGGTCGAGCAGCCGACCAGGCCATCGACCAGGGGCAATTTTCCGGAGCGCGTCGGCCGAACCCCCAACGGGTGCATCGACAGGCCGTGGCGGGCGGGCAGGTGGCACTCGAGGCACACCTCGTCACGGACCGGGACTTCCGCCGGAACGACGGCAGGCGACGAGAGCATCACGAGACAGGCGAAGAAGAGAGGCTGAAAGCCGTGCCGAGCGGGCATGGGCAGTCCCCGCGGGGAGAGACCGATGCCTGGCGCCGCCGACCCGCACGCGGGCGCGCCGCCCTGGCGGCCATCCCCGACTCCGATCCCCACGCAAAGCCCGCCGCGACGGGCCGACGAGGAAGATAGGGCCCGCCCTCGGCACCGCGCAAAGGGACTCGATCGGGAGCGTCCTACCTGGCTTTCTCCTGTTCGTTCGATCCGCTGTCCAGCACTGGGGGCGGTACGCTGCGGTCGTAGACCCGGGTCTCGTGGCAGGCTGTCGTACAGGTCCCACCGGTCTCGCTGGGCTCGTAGCCGATGGGCAGCAACCACTGGCCGAAGCGGACATCCTTGCGCAGCAGGTGGTCACCACCACCGTGGGGCGAGTGGCACAGGGCGCAACTGCGAGACTTCTCGCGCACGACGTGCACCGTGTGCAGGTTCTTCTCGCCGTCGCGGAAACCGGTCTCCAGGGATTGGGGATCGACGATCAAGCTCTCGTCGTGACAGGCCATGCACAGGTCGTAGGAGCCGTCGAATCCCCTCGCGTAAGGACCCGCTGGAAAACTCATGGTGAACAGTCCCTGCTCTTCGGAATCGTGGGCCGGATGGCACTCCTGACAGCCCATCTCGAGAGCGTCATGGGAGACGGCGGCCTCCGCGATCACCTTGCGAATGTTCTCCACGACACCTTGTCGTCCTTCCCGCTTCTGGGTTCTGCCATGGCAGCGCCAGCACAACGCCTCACCCTCCGCCAGCAGCAGTTTCTCCTGCTCCGAGGCATGAGGGTTGTGACAGGCCGTGCACTGTCCCGCCTTCACCGGTCCGTGCACGGCCCCTGAAGCGCCGCCGATGTCATGACACATCGAACAGGCCTCGCCGACCGGATCGGGCAGGGTGAAGTCGTGCTCCTCGGCGTCGCCTTCATGACAGATGTCGCAACTCCCCTCTCCCGCCGGGTCATGGACGACCTTGGCGGCGATCATGTCCTCGTGACATTCGAGACAGCTCTGCGCATCGCCTTCTTCCGCCCCTGACGGGGTAACGGACAGGACGACGCCGACGAGCAGCAGCGACAGAACGAGCGCCACACGTCGCTCAGTAGTTCTTGTCGTCATGATCTTCTCCATGGCAACTGAGGAAGCAAGAGCCTCGCCGATACCCTCGATCCTCGAAGCGCAGTTCGCCCTTCTTGTTGGGAAAGACGATGGTGGTATCGAAGCTGATCAGGTGACTGTTGCCCGTGGTCGTTCCCCGGCTCGCGGCAATGCCGTGGGGGTCGTGGCAGGCCGAACAGGGACTGTCCTCACCGACGATGTGCTTGCGGTGTTCTTTGAAGCCGCTGGTCTTCTTGCCGAGAATGACACTCCTGACGTGGCACATGTAGCACAGTTCGTAGGCGGTGGCGCTTTCCTGGGTGAAATCCGCGATCTCGTAGTTCTTCCGCAGCAGGAACCGGTACTGACTTCCATGGGGCCCGCCGCCGTCGAAGGACTGCCCGTCGGTCAGGTTCGAAGAGTGGCAGCTCCGGCAATAGATCACGCTGTTTTCGTCCAGGTTCTGTACCAGGGAGGGCACGCTGGGGTTCCTCCCCGCCTGGGTGATCGGGTGAAACGAGATCGCATCCGTCGCGAACTCCAGCCGCGTGTTGACTTCTCCCGCGGTGCGCGGAACCGTCTCGCCGGCGTTGGTCCCATCTCCATGACACTTGAAACAGACTTCGTACTCGAAGTTCACCGGATCGACGGGATTCCCTCCCACGTCGATGCCGCTGACGCCACGGAGGGCCCCCGAAGCCGTCGGGGCGGAAACACCCCCCGGCGGCGCCACCTGGTGAGGATTGTGACAATCCGTGCACTCCACGTGCCGAGGAGCGGTCAGCGGATCTTCCTCGGGATCGTGCACGCCGCTGGTCAGGGTGACCGGGTGCCTGTACGGCTGGCCGAACTCGGCCTCGGTGTTGTCACTGGCCACGTTCATGTTGTGGCAGGCCAGGCAGGTGTCTTCCTCGTTCCGCTGATTGATCCATCGCGGCTGAGCCGCCGAATGAGGATCGTGGCAGTTTCGACAACCGTTGGCGACGACGCTGGTCTCGTCCGACTCCGGCCAGGGGTCGGGAGGGGACCCGTTCCACCCCGCCGTGGACGTGGCATGCTGGCTGCTGTCCCAGTTGGTCTTGACGTGGCAGGAAAGGCAGAGGCCCGCCTGGTAGTTGGAGGTCACGAGGAAATTCCCGTAGCTGTTGTCGTGGGGATCATGGCAGGCGGTGCACTGCATCTCTCCATTGGCATCGAGGGTGACGGGCGGATCGATCGCCGCGGGGCTTTTCAGTTCCGGATCCAAACCGGCCAGGTTGTCGTCGTAGAGGAACGACACCGGGTGATCATCGCCCAGGTCGGTCTCGAGACTGCCGGTCGACGGATCCAGCATCCGGTGCCCGGCGGGAAAGGCGATTTCGCTGGGTTCGGAGACGACGTCACCCAGGGCCACCGTGCCGTCGTGACAGGACAGGCACATCCGGGTCGCACCGGTGGGCTGTCCCGGCTGGGCGTCGAGAGTCGGACTGTCGTAGAGCAGATAGCTCGCCCGGCTGTCGTTGCGATTCCACAAGGGGGCGCGGGTCGTCGCACGGTGCGGTGCGTGGCAGAAAATGCAGATCCGCTCTTCGGTCAAGGCTTTGACCTGCCCGGGCCCGCTCGTTCCCAGGTTGTGAACGGTATTCTCGATACCGGCCCAGGAATTCACTCCGACCAGGGCGATGATCCCGAAGATGACCCTTCGAGAGTTCATGGCTGCTCCTCAGTGGCTGCTAGAAGTTGGAAAACCTGAACCCTGCGATTGTAGGCGTCGGCCACAAGCAGACGACGACCCTCCTCGACCGTAACGCCGGCAGGCATCCAGAACTCCCCGGCCCCGTGACCACGTTGCCCGAGGGCCATCAGCAGTCGGCCCTGGCCGTCGAAGATCTGGATCACGTCAAACAAGGCGTCGCTGACGTAGATTCTCCCGAGCCGGTCGACGGCCACGCCCCGGGGACGATGGAAGGTTCCCGGGCCGTCCCCCGCGACACCGAAAACCTGCCGGCTCTTCCCCTCGGCGTCGAGCACCTGGATGCGGAAGTTCATGGCGTCCACGACGTACAAACGACCCCACGGCCCAATGGCCACATCGGTGGGAAAGTTGAACCGCCCCTCCTCCGCGCCCCGCCCCCCGAGCGAGGCGGTCACGGCACCGGCGTAGTCGACGAGCGCCAATGCGTGCCGGGTCACGTCACAGACGACGATACGCTGCCGCTCGGTATCGACGGCCAGACCCGCCGGGCGGGCCAGCGCGCCCTCGGCGCTGCGCCAGGCCACACGCCCACGGACGTCGAAGGCCACCAGGCGACCGGCCATCGAGTCGCTGACGACGAGAAGATCCGACCCGACGAAGGCGCAATCGACCGGTGTGTTCAGCTTGCCCGAACCCACGTGCCGAACCTTGCCTTCCGGCCCATGGACCCACACCACGCCCGCCCCCGGATCGGCGATACACAGTCGGCCGTCGCTTCCCGTCCCCAGGCCGTGGGGCCGACGATAACCCCGCTCGCCCGGGCGGTACTCTCCCGCCCAGGCCAGGCGGGCCTTCTCCGGCGGGGCAGGCCAGACCAGCGCCTCCCCGTCCGCCGGCTCGAAGGTGGGACCAGCCTCGAACGTGCATCCGCCCAGCAGGGCGGCGAGCACGAGAGCGGCGAGGCCCATGCCTCTCATCGGAAGCGTCTCCTCATTACGATCTGCACCTCGTCACGATCATCGACCCCGGAAAGCTCCACGTCCTGGTAGCGCACATACCATAGCAGGCGCAGTTCCACGGCCCGGAGTTGCCAGCGACCCACCAGCCGGCCCTGCAAGTAGCGGCCGTGGCGCCCTAGAATCACCTCGTTCCACCGCTCGAGGCCGAGATCCACCCGCAAGCGTCCGTATTGCAGCCGGACGTCCGTGCCGAAGAGCCGGGAACGGGTGTCGTCCACCCGATCGGGGTACGTCGTCCGCCGAATCTGCCCGCGGAGGTTGACCGAGAGCGCTCGCCCACGGAGCACCTGCCAGTTGGCTCCGAACTGTTTGCTGGCATAGGAGAGGATGTTGCTCTGCCGGTCTCTCCAGGCCCCGCGAACGCCCCAGCGCCGGCCGTCGTAGCCGGCACGCACCTCGGTATCGACCAGGTCCTCCAGGCGCGCGTCGCTCAGGCCGGAGAGTTGCCGGTTGTCCTTCTGGAAACGGGATCCCCGCAGCCACAACCCCCGCGTGCCGCGCCAGGCCGCGGAAACCCTCCGGGAGATGGCCACGGTCGACAGGTCGGGCACCGAGGTCACCAGGTAGTTGATGCGCAGGGCCTGTCCGGGAACGATGTCGCCTGCGGGAACCACGACGATTTCCGTCACCCCGTCCCGTTCGACGACTTCGTAGTCCATATTCTCGACATAGACGATTGTGCCCGTCGCATCCGTCACGCTCACCGAACCGGGAACCACGTCGGGATGGGCCAGGAGAATCGGGAAACCGAGTTCGTAGGTCTGATCCTCGGTGATCGGTCGCTCTCCGGTGGGCAGAGCCTCCTCCTCCGCCCGCCGGCCCCGCGACCAGCCCAACATCAGCGCTCCCGCCTCGAGGTGCCTGGTGTAGTCGAAAGTGAGCACCGCCTCCCGCACGTCCAGGGAGCCGTCGAGGGGCAGAGCCTGGTTCTCGAGCAGGGCATAGACCCGTGTCGCCAGCGAACCCCAGAGCAAGTGACTGCCCTGGAACTTGCCCTTCTTGCTGACCCGCTTGCCGATATCCTCTTCCTGGGACTGGTATTCGAACAGGGCGTTGAGCCGGAGATCCGGCAGGGGCTGAACGGCGACCGAACCGCTGCCGAGGAGGTAGCGCGATGTGGAGGTTCCCGTGCGATCGTAGCCGTAGAAGTTGGTCGCCAGCTGCACTTTGTTCGTGCCGCCCGGGCGATAGGACAAGCCCGCGCTCATGCGATGGGTGACGTAATCCTGCCGGGCCGCAATCTCGGAATAGTCCAGCCGCTCGGCCAGCAGGGAGACTCTACCCGTCTTTCCGCGGTGGTCGACCCGAAAGCCCAGGTCATTCTTGCGTTCGTCCCGCGGGTCCCCCTTGATGCCCCAGTTCCGGCTGCGACGCCAGTGGAAGCGCAACGGCCAGCTGCGGGATTTCCGCCGGATCGACAGCACCTCGCCGCGCCGGCGCACCAGGCGCGCGGGGGCGAAGGAAGAATCGAGTTCCTGGACGAAGCTGGTCGCAACGATTTCGCCGGACCAGCGGAATCCGGGCAGCAGGCCGAGACGGAAACGATAGTCGCTGTCGTTGGTGTCCTGACGACCCGCCAGGCGTCCCGCCGTCTCGTCCACGTCCGAACGCCGCACGCGCAACGTCCCGCCGAGAGAGAAAGGAAGCAAACTCGGGTGCAGGAAAGACCCTTCGAGGTCGGCACTGACACCGCCCAGCCAGGTGCTCTCCACCTGTTCGCTGACGAGGCCCGACTGGCCCGGCCGACGACTGGCGCGCTCGAGGTGGTAGCCGAAATCCAGGTAACCCTCGCCGAGATGGACGCGGATCGGCCGGACGATACGCGCACTCTGCGCGGCCGCGAGAGCCGGGACGAAAAGCAGCAGAGCGGCGCACAATCCGCCCCGGAGCCACCCTCTCCTCACGATGCCCCCTTTCCTCGTGCGGGGAGGGGAAAATGAGGATCGTGGCAGGTCACGCAGGCCGCATCCGCGACGGGGGGGTGCCTCTCGCCGAGATAGGCCGGCCGATGGCAGGTCGTGCAGAGGCCCACCACTTCGCCCCGTAGCAGCATGGGCTGGCGGCTGCGATGGGGGAGATGACAGGCCATGCACTCCCCGGCGGCCACCGGGCCGTGCGGACGTCTGCCCGCCGGCAGCGGGTTCAACAGGCCGAGCGACTCCCCGTGACAGCGCAGGCACAGTTCCCGCCGCGACAGGCGCAGACGCGCCGCTCCCGCGCCGGGGGCCGGATTCTCACCCTGCCCGGCGTGACACTGCTGGCAGAGCCGGGCCGCGTAGGGGCCATGGGTGCTTCCCTCCCAGACCGGGCGGCGACGGGAAGCCGGCTTCGGCACGGCCGGTCGGGGCGCCGCCGTTTCTTCCTTTCGGGCTTCCTCCTGGCGGGCGGCCCGGCGGCTGGGGGGATCGTCGAAGAGCGCCTCGAGAAGCTTGACCCGCCCCTCCCGGCTGCAAGCAGCGCCGAGCAGGCAAACCGTCAGCAAAAGAGCCAAAGCTCCCCTGCGTCCGGAGCCCGGTGAATTCACGGGTGGGTCTCTGTCTCGGCCGCCTCTACCGTCTCCCCCGCACCTTCCTCGGCAGGCTGACCGGCGCCTCCAGCCGGCTCTCCAAAAGCATAGATATTGAGCTTGTGGGGCCCGGCCTGGTTGGTCACCAGCACGAGATAGCGGGGAATGATGCGCGGATCGATCCTGGCGCGGAAGTAAGGCAGCAAGCTCGTGTCGAGAGTGATCTCGAAGGGCAGGTACATGTGCCCCTCGAAGTTACCGTACCCGCCATAGACCGTCGCGGGTTGTCCATCGGGAAGAAAGATCTGGGCGTTCTCGAACGCCGCATCGAGAACGTGCAGCAAGCCGTCCTCGTCGACGGCAATCCCCTTCGGGCGGGCCAGGTTGCCGGTCCAGTCTCCCGCCGACCCGTAGCTGGCGAGGAACTCACCCTCGGGGGTGAGCTTCTGCACCCGGAAATTCATGCTGTCGCAAACATAGAGTGCGCCGTCGGCGCCGATGGTGAGAAAGGAGGGATACTTGAAAGTGCCCGGAGAGCTGCCCTCGCCGCCGATGGTACCGACCCGCTTGAGCTTCAGGCGATCGTAGACCTCGATCTCGTGATCATGGATATCGGAGACGTACAGCCGGTCGCCGCGAACCGCCACATCGGTGGGGCGCAGCGTCTCGGGGTCACCGATGGCCGTCAGGAAGTGCTGGTCACCCGGGGCATAGACCATCACCTGGCGGCGCATGACGTCGGCCACGTAGAGGGTACCGTCATCGGCGAAGGCCAGCCCCGACGGACCGGCCAGCTTGCCCCCCCCCTTGTCGTCGATGTGATCGAAGAGGCCGGCGGCCAGATCGATCTTGATCACGGTGCGCAGGCTCGAATCCGCGATGAAGATGACACCGTCATGGACGGCGATGCCCCGGGGCCGGGTGAGTTCCTTCAGCGGCTTGCCACCCAGCAGCACCGCCGACAGGCCGCGACGAGCGCCCGGCAGATCGGCGTCGCTGGTGATCGCCGTGAGGAACTGGAGCCGCGGGGCGTCCGGCGGTGGCGGGAAGAAGGCCGGTCCCGAGACCGGGGGTGCCTTGCCTGCCGGCGAGCAACCCGCGAGCGCCAGCAGGCCGAAAGCAAGCACAGCGATGACCAGTCCAGACGGGAACGCAGCCTTCATCATCAATCTCCTCGCAAATCCACCGGCCCCACACAAACGACAGGCCGGGGAGAGAATACCCCCGGCCTGTCCCCGGTGTGGGAAGACACGTGCTTTGCCGGCCCCGCGCTACTTGTCGTGACAGGTCAGGCAAAGCCCCGAGGGGTTGCCGCCCTGGCTGGTCGTCTGGGCCACGCGCAGCAGGTGCGTGTTGGCGACGGCCTCGCCGGGCGCGTCATGGACGTCGTGACAGCTGTGACACTGGACCTTACCAGCCTCCAGAACGTCGGCAATCGTACCCGATCCACCCATGGTGTTGGAAGTCGGATGCAGGCCCGTGTCGGCGGTGTCATAGACGATCGAGATGGGGTGCGTGGCGCGCAGGTCCGGGTTTCCGCCATCGCTGAGCTGCGGAATCTGGTCCCCCGTGCCGATAAAGTTGGTGCCGCCATTGTGGTTGTCGAAATCGTCGATGGCGACGGTGCCGTCATGGCAGCCGAGGCACATCTTGGTGATGCCCGTCGGCTGGGCGTCGGCGGCGCCATCGAGCGTCGAAGAGGAGTACATCGTGTAGCTCGCCGTGGACAGTGCATGGTTCCACAGAAGCCCCTCGAGTCCACGGGTGCGGCCGTGATCGTGGGGAACGTGGCAGACGCGGCAGATCTCGCCACGATCGTTCCAAGCTTCGCTCGAGAAATCGTGGGGGCTGTTGGTGATGCCGTTTCCGGCGCCATTGGCCAGAACCGGGGCCACCATCACGGTCCACAGCACGGCTGCCAGGATGGTCAGTAGGAACGCGCTCTTTTTCTTCATTGCTGGTCTCCTTGGAAGGGGTCGTGTCTTCCACTTCCTCTGCTCGAGTTTCTTGCTCCCCGTGGGCCGCAGGCGGCCAGTTCGTTTGCCGGGGGCAGGCTTACTGCCTACTTGGTAAGTCAGTCATTGTTTTACCCCGATTCGCCCCCGTTGTCGAGTGAAATTCTAGGCTTTTTGGGTGCGCCGGGAGCCGGCCGCCAAACCCTTATTTATTAGTAAGTTGCGAATCGTCATAAAGGACAACCCCAGTCTCTTTTCATGGTTTTGCGGGCTTGTCCGCCCCGGGATGTTCTCAGGCGCCTGACTCGCCCCGCGCCACGGCGATGTCCAGCGCCCGCTGCGCGAGGGCCTCGAATCGGCGGCGGGCCCCCTCGAAGGCCGCCCGGGTGGGCCGTTGAATCAGGGCCGGCCCGGCCAGGGACCGCAGCAGACTATCGGGAGGGGAAAGCAGCGCCAGCCCGATGGCCGGGCCCAGGGGCTCGGCGGCCACCTGCTCGAAGCGGGCCAGGACCCTGGCCACTTCCTGCTTCAGCCCCACCGCGCCACCGCCCCGGGGGCGACGGCCGTCGAAAGCCCGGGCCAGTTCCCCCCGCCCCAGCCGGGGCAAATGGTCGCGGAGATCCGGCCAGGCCACCAGGTCCATCCCCGCGATCCGGGCTCCCCGGCTGGAGAGGCTGAGGAATCGCGCCTGGGGGTCTCGAGCCCGAATCGCCTGGAGGATCTGCTCGGTCTGTTCCCGGTAGCAGACGAAGGGCCATTCCGCCTCCAGTCTCCGGCCGGTCCAACCGAGCACCGGCTCGGTCGGCGCCGACCGCCCCCCACGTCGCCCGGCCCCGTCCTCCGGATCCAGAGCGAAGTCGAGACCCGTCGCCAGGACGGGAAAGCCCCCCAGGGTCCAGGCCAGCACCAGGGCCGTGGTTCCCGCGTTACCACCCGTGGGCAACGAGGCGCTGCGACCGAACCACCCGGCCAGCCAGCCATCGCCCGGGCCGAGGAAAACCGCCCTCCGTTCGATCGGCCACTCCAGGTGGGCGGGATGAGTGCTCGCCTTGGCAAAGAGAACGACGTCTTCCAGCAACTCGGCCGGGACCCCCTCGAGATCCGCGCTGCAGTCCTTCCCCTCGATCACCACGACCCCGTCCGGGCGCAGGCCCCGCGCCGCCAGGGCGCGAACCGAGGAGTTGGTGGCCAGCAGGACGCAGCGATCCGCCGCACCCTCCAGGGCGTCGAGCAGCCCGTCGCGGGAGGGGCCCGAGCCCACCACCAGCACCGGGCGACCGGCCAGTGAACCGAGCAGGTCCGCCACGCTGGCCGAGGTCATCAGCCCGGGGAGGTTCGCCGCCAGGTGATCCTGCCAGCTCTCCGCCGAGGCCAGGAGCGTCTCCTGCTCGACCCGGGCCTGGCGCGACCACTCTCGAATCGCCCTCTCGAACTCCGCGCTGCTCGGGGGGCCCGGAACCAGGGAGGAAGGAGGGTCTGCGCGCAACACCTCGAGCCCCAGGGTCAGCAGACCGCGCGCCGCCGCCCCGATCCTGTCCTGGACCGCCGACAGGCCGACCACCCGTCCTTCGCGTCCCGCGGCAGCGTCCTGCGCAACCCAGGAGACGATCAGCGCCTGCGGACAACGGGAGGCGAGCAGGCCGAGATGCTCGCCGCGGCCCCGGGTGAGCACCACCGCCGGGGCCACCGACTGCCGGGCCGACCAGGCCTCGACCCAGCCGGCGATGCCGGTCGCCTCACTCACCCGGCGGCCTCCAGCCGTAGGCCTCGAGCAACCGTTCCGCGGCCCAGGTGGGCGAGAGTTCCTCGGAGAGCACCCGGCCTTCGATATCGGCCAGCAGGGCGCGGACGGCATGGTGCTCGCGCAGGCTCTCGGTCAACCGCCGGTCCACCACCGACCACATCCACTCCAGCCGCTGCGCGCGGCGTCGCTGCCGGAGGCGTCCGGAAGCGCGGGCCTGCTCCCAGCGCTCGGAGATCGCCGCCCAGAGAGCATCGACGCCGTCGTCGGCCAGGGCGCTGCATGTCAGCACCGGACCTCGACTCGCCGGAGCGCCCATGGTGCGCAGGGCGGCGGCCAGCTCCCGACTGGCCGCCTCGGCGGCCGTCTTACCGGCACCGTCGGCCTTGTTGACGGCCACCAGGTCGGCCACCTCCACGATGCCGCGCTTGATACCCTGCAGCTCGTCTCCCGCGCCGGGAATCATCAGGACCAGGAGCAGATCCACCATCCCCGCCACGTGGGTCTCGCTCTGCCCCACGCCGACGGTCTCCACCAGCACCACGTCGTAGCCGGCCGCCTCGCAGAGCAGCAGGCTCTCCCGGGTACGCCGGGCCACTCCCCCGAGGGAACCGGCCGAGGGCGAGGGGCGGATGAAGGCTCCCTCCTCGGCGGCCAGAGCGGCCATGCGGGTCTTGTCCCCCAGAATGCTGCCCCCGCTGCGGGTGCTCGACGGATCCACCGCCAGCACGGCCACCCGATGACCGGCGGCGATCAGGCGCCGGCCGAGCACGTCGATCAGGGTGCTCTTGCCCGCCCCCGGCACACCGCTGACCCCAACCCGGTGAGCCCCCCCCGTGTGGGGCAACAACCGGTTGAGCAACTCCTGCGCCCGTTGCTGATGAGAGCGAGCGGTACTCTCCACCAGGGTGATGGCCCGGGCCAGCAGCGCCCGCTCACCGGAGAGCACCCCCCGGGCCAGTTCCTCCACCGAGGGCCTGGAGACGCCGCCCCTTTCACTCATCGTCGAGATCGTGCCCCAGGCGTCGGGCCAGTTCACCGAGCAGCTCCGCCGCGGCCTCACCGACCACGGTGCCGGGCAGGAAGACGGCGGACGCTCCCTCCCGACGCAGGGTCTCCAGGTCGCCCGGAGGAATCACGCCGCCGACGACGATCATGATGTCCCCTCGCCCCTGGGCCTCGAGGGCCTGGCGCAGGGCGGGCACCAGGGTCAGGTGCCCGGCGGCCAGGGTGCTCACACCGACGATGTGGACATCGTTCTCGACCGCCTGGCGCGCCGTCTCTTCCGGCGTCTGGAAGAGGGGCCCGATATCCACGTCGAAGCCCAGGTCGGCGAAGGCGCTGGCGATCACCTTCTGCCCCCGGTCGTGGCCGTCCTGCCCCATCTTGGCCACCAGTATCCGCGGGCGACGTCCCTCGGCCTTCTCGAAACGACGGCACAGTTCCCGCACGTGTTCCACGATCTGCCGACCTCCTCCCACCTCGGCGATGTAGACCCCCGAGACCGCCTGGATCGACGCCCGGTGCCTGCCGAAGACCCGCTCGAGGGCGAGGGAGATCTCCCCCACGGTGGCTCGAGCCCGGGCCGCCTCCACGCTCAGTTCGAGCAGGTTGCCCTCGCCGCTCTCCGCACAGCGGGTCAAGGCCTCGAGGCCGGCCTTCACCGCGTCGTCGTCCCGCTCCCGCCGCAGGCGCTCGAGCCGCGCGATCTGGGCTTCCCGCACGGCCCGATTGTCCACCCGCAGCACCTCGAGGGGCGTCTCCTCCCGGGGTCGGAAACGATTGACGCCGACGATGGTCTGCCGCCCCCCGTCGATACGCGCCTGGGTACGGGCCGCCGCCTCCTCGATCCGCAGCTTGGGCAGACCCGTCTCGATCGCCCGGGCCATGCCCCCGAGATTCTCGATCTCGTCGATGTGTTCGAGAGCCTTGCGGGCCAGCGCCGCCGTGAGGGTTTCCACGTGAGCACTACCGCCCCAGGGATCGATGGGGTGGCAGCTCCCGCTCTCCTCCTGGATCTGGATCTGGGTATTGCGGGCGATGCGTGCGGAGAAGTCCGTGGGCAGGGCGAGGGCCTCGTCCAGGGCGTTGGTGTGCAGGGACTGGGTATGCCCGTGAGCCGCCGCGAGGGCCTCGATGGCGGTGCGAATCACGTTGTTGAAGGGATCCTGGGCCGTCAACGACCAACCGGAGGTCTGGCAATGGGTCCGCAGCGACAGGGAGCGCTCGCGGGTCGGGCCGAAGGGACGCAGCAACCGGGCCCAGAGCAGCCGCGCGGCGCGCAGCTTGGCCAGCTCCATGAAGTAGTTCATCCCGATCGCCCAGAAAAACGACAGCCGCGGCGCAAAGGCGTCGATGTCGAGACCCGCCGCCAGGCCCGTCCGCACGTACTCGAGCCCGTCGGCCAGGGTGTACCCCAGCTCGATGTCGCAGGTCGCCCCGGCTTCCTGCATGTGATAGCCCGAGATGCTGATCGAGTTGAAGCGGGGCATGCGCTGGGCGGTGAAGCGGAAGATATCGGCGATGATCCGCATCGACGGCCCGGGAGGATAGATGTAGGTGTTGCGAACCATGAACTCCTTGAGGATGTCGTTCTGGATCGTGCCGCTGAGCTTTTCGGGAGCGACCCCCTGCTCCTCGGCGGCCACGATGTACAGCGCCATCACCGGCAGCACGGCACCGTTCATGGTCATCGACACGCTCATGCGATCGAGCGGAATCCCCTCGAAGAGGATGCGCATGTCGAGAATCGAGTCGATGGCGACACCCGCCATGCCCACGTCCCCCGCCACCCGCGGGTGATCCGAGTCGTAACCGCGATGGGTGGCCAGGTCGAAGGCGATCGACAGCCCCTTCTGCCCGGCCGCCAGGTTGCGGCGATAGAAGGCGTTGGACTCTTCCGCCGTGGAATAACCGGCGTACTGGCGAATGGTCCAGGGGCGCCGGGTGTACATGGTGGTGTAGGGCCCCCGCAGGAACGGCGGAAAACCGGGCTGGGTCCGCAGGTGATCGAGCCGGGCCAGGTCCTCACCCCCCACTTCCCCGGCGATCTCGATGCCCTCCGGGGTAACCCACACCTCCCGGTCCTCGGCAACCGTCGGGGAAACCTCGCGGTGCAGACGTTCCCAGTCCAACTCCACCCGGGAAAAATCGAGAGTTCCGCTCATCGCCCGCCCTCCAGGAAATCCAAGGTGGCGGAGAGCACCGCCGGAGCGTCGCACCCCCGGTGGACGAAGCCGGCCGCTCCCGCCGCCCCCAGGGCCGGCGCATCTTTCCCGGGCCGCCCGGCGACCAGGATCCGCCCGGCGCCGGCCCGCGCCAGGGCCGCCACCAGAGCCGGTCCGTCGACACCGCGCCGCTCGGGAGTGGTGCAGATCACGGCCACCGTCTCGGGGGCCGACCGGTAGGCCTCCACGACCGCCTCCACCTCCCCCGCCGGCTCCGCCCCCACCGACTCGATGCCGCCCGCGGCGAAGAAGTTGCGGACCCAGTCCGACGGGCCGATCACCTCCCGCAGGGTGCCGAGAGCCGCGAGAAAGACCCGCGGCCGGTGCCCGTGCCGGGCAAACCAGGCATCGGCGCGATCCCGCAGGGCTTCGAAGGCCGCCCCTTCCCGACGGACTTCCAGCCCCGTGCCCTCGACAGCGCCGCCGCGGCCGGCGAGGGCCGCGGCCAGGGCCTCCAGGCCGGCGCCCGCTTCGAGGGCCGCGACAGCCAGATCGAGCAGACCGCGGGTGTTCTCGTCGGCCGCCTGCGCCGCGACACGGGCCAGCAGCTCCCGGGCCGGTGGGGGACACCCGGTCCGGCGGGCCGCCGGGTACCGTCCGCCACTCCGACCCGGCGCCGCTTCGTCGAGCAGGGGGAAGGTGTTCACCCCGGTCACGCTCATACGGCCCGTCGCCACCTGCTCGGCCGCCGAGGAGGCGTCGGCCTCGATCTCTTCCCGCAACCGCCCCGACGCGATCCGGGCCCACAACCCGCCCTCGCTTTCGATCGCCTGCAGCATGTCCCAGGCGGCCCGGGCCTGCTCCCGGGTCAGGGCCTCGATCACGCCACTGCCGCCGGCCGGATCCGTCAACCGCCCGAGGTGGCTCTCCTCCCTCAGGATGAGCTGGGTCTGGCGGGCCAGGCGCAGCCCCTGGGAGCCGGGCTCGTCGAGGGCCGCGTCGTAAGGCAGCACGGTGATCCAGCGGGCCCCGCCGAGGGCCCCGATGAAGGTCTCCTGGGTGCCCCGCAGCAAATTGGTCCACGGATCCCGGCGGCTGCGCCGCCTGAGCAACGAGCGGGCATGGATCGCCGCCGAACCGTCGTGCCCGCCTCCCGCCGCCTGCACCATGCGCGCCCAGCAGGCCCGCAGGGCCCGCAACCGCGCCATCTCGGGGAAGATCTCCCGGCCCACCCCGGTGACGAAGAGCATGCCGCTGCCGGCGGCGCGGACATCACCGCGGGCGGCGATCACCCCCCGCAGCACTTCCGCCGCCGCGGCCAGCATCAAGGCCATCTCCCGCACGCCGTGGCCGCCCGCCTCCCGAAAGGGGTATCCCGAGACCACCAGCGTCTTGAGCTCGGGGGCCCGATCGGTCAACTCCCGATGCACGTCCGCCAGCCAGCGATAGCGCCAGGACGGTGTGCCGTCGAGTCGTCCCGTGCGACACCAGGCCGCCACCGGGTCGTCGGCCACGCTCCCGCGCAAGCGACGGGCGTCCCCGCCACGACGGCGACACAGAGCGAGGAGCGCGGGAACCAGCGCGGGTCCCACGGCGCGGCCATCGAGATGGAGGGTGACCCGGGCCAGGTCCACCCCGGCCAGGGTCCGGTGGAGGGTGTCCAGGTCATCGACGGCCACTCCCTCCACGCCGGCGGAGTCCAGGCTCAGCGCCAGGGCGTCGGCCCCCCCGTCGACCGCCTCCGCGGCGGCGGCGGCCGCTGCCTCCGCGCTGCCGGCGGGCAAGCCCGCGACGATCTCCCAGCCGGACGCCGGGCGCCGGACCTCGCCGCGGGTGAAGGGAAAGGTGCGAGGAAAACCGGCCGGATCGGCCAGCCCCGCCTCCGAGGTGTACAGCGGCTGCACCGACACACCGGAACGCAAGCGCCGCACCAGGTCGGCCAGGGCGCCCTCACCCAGTTCCGCCTCGACCCTCCGACGCCAGGTCGCCTCGTCCACGGCCGGAAACTCCGCGGCCAGCCCCTCGTCGTTGCGTTTCATCGACTCGCGCCTTCTCCTCCCGGGAATCCGCCTGGGGGGCGCGGTCCCCGCGGGGCTTGGGAGTATAGCCCGCCCATCGCGGCCGACCCGCAACAATCGCCCCCCCGGTATCGGAGCCCCGGCGCGAACAGGCCGGCATGCCGGCCCGGCGCTGGACTCGAAGGTTCGCGCATCATGCGGGCTAAGATCAGGGATCACCCGGCTTGAAGGAGGTCGCCATGGATTCGCCCACCCGCCGTCGACGCGAGAGCACCTGTCCACTGGACTGCCCCGACGCCTGCAGCCTGACGGTGGAAGTGGAAGACGGGCGGGTCGTCCGCATCGACGGCGACCGCCGCAACCCCCTGACCGACGGCCTGATCTGCGGCAAGGTGCGACGCATGGCCGAGCATCTCTACTGCCCGCAGCGGCTGCGCACCCCGATGCTGCGCCGGGGCCCCAAGGGCGCGGGCACGTTCGAAGCCGTCGACTGGGACCAGGCTCTCGACCGGGTGGCCGAACAGTTGCTGGCGACCCGACGACGCTGGGGCGGCGAGGCGATCTTGCCGGTGTGCTACGGCGGATCCAACGGCATGCTCAGCCAGGACTCCGCCGACTTCCGCCTGCTGGCCCGCCTGGGCGCCAGTCGAATCGACCGCACCCTCTGCGCCGCCCCCTCCGGCGCCGCCCACCGCGGCCTCTACGGCCGGATGCCGGGAGTCGCCCTGACCGACTACGTCCACGCGGGACTGATCGTGATCTGGGGCGCCAATCCAGAAGTCTCCGGCATTCACCTGGTCCCGCAGATCCGGGCCGCCCGCCGACGGGGAGCCCGGCTGGTGGTGATCGATCCCCGACGCACCGGGCTGGCCGCGCAAGCCGACCTGCACCTGGCGCCCCACCCGGGGACGGATCTGCCGCTGGCGCTGGCGGTGATCCGCTGGCTGCTGTCCACGTCCCGGGCCGACGAGGCTTTTCTCGCCGCCCACAGTACCGGTCTCGAGCCGCTGCGCCGACGCGCCGAGCCCTGGACCCTCCAGCGGGCCGCCCAGGTCTGCCGCATCGAAAGGCAAGCGCTCGAGGCCTTCTGCCGGCTCTATGCCGAAAGTTCTCCGGCGGTCATCCGCCTCGGCTGGGGCGTCGAACGCAACCGCAACGGGGGCAGCGCCTGCGCGGCGATCCTGGCACTCCCGGCAGTGGCCGGGAAATTCGGCGTCCGCGGCGGCGGCTTCACGGCCAGCAGCTCCGGCGCCTGGGATCACGACCCCCTGGCCGCCGCGGGAGAGACCTGGCCTGCCACGCGGGTGATCAATCTCAACCAGGTGGGCCAGGCCCTGCTCGCCGCCGATCCGCCGATCCGCCTGCTCTTCGTCTACAACTGCAACCCCCTGGCGACCCTCCCCGCGCAGCAGAAGGTGCGCGCCGGCCTGGCGCGGGAGGACCTGTTCACGGTCGTCTTCGAGCAGGTGATGACCGACACCGCCCGCTGGGCGGACGTGCTGCTCCCCGCCGCGACCTTTCTCGAACGCACCGAACTCAGCCGTTCCTACGGCGCGCTGGCCATGAGCCTGGCCCCGGCCGCCATCGCGCCGGTGGGCCAGGCCCGCTCCAACCTGTCGGTCTTCTCCGAACTCTGCCGGCGCGTCGGGGTCGCTCGACCGACAGACCCCGAGACCCCGGAGGCCGCCGCCGCGGCGGTGGTGCGTTCGGTGGGCGATCCCGCGGCCCTGGCCCGCCAGCTACAGGACCGGGGCGTCGCCGCACCCCCTTGCGGCCCGGCTCCGGTCTCCTTCGTCGACGTCTTCCCGGGTACCGACGACCGACGCGTCCACCTCTTCCCCCCCCGGCTCGACGCCCAGGCCCCCGCCGGCCTCTACGTCTACCAGGAAGATCCGGCCACCGGGGACCACCCCCTGGCCCTGATCAGCCCCGCCGTATCCCGGCGCATTTCTTCGACTTTCGGGCAGCTCTCCAGCACACCGGCCGCGCTGGAGATCCACCCCGCCGATGCCGCGTCCCGCGGCATCGGCGACGGCGACGGCGTTCGGGTATTCAATGCCCAGGGCGAGGTCCTCTGTCACGCCCGCATCGCTCCTGGGTTGCGGCCCGGCGTGGTCAGCCTGCCCAAGGGCCTCTGGAGCCACCACACCCTCAACGGCGCGACGGCCAACACCCTCTGCCCCGACACCCTGGCGGACCTGGGCGGAGGCGCCTGTTTCAACGATGCGCGCGTTCAGGTCGAACGGGCCTGAAGGCCGGCGCGGCCCTCGGCGATCACGGTGCAGCAGCATGTCAGCTCGGCCCCGAACAGGATGATCACCCAGGAGATGTAGATCCAGAACAGGAAGAGGGGTATCGCGGCCAGGGCCCCGTAGATCGCCTCGTAGGTCGGCACCCGGTGAAGATAGATCACGAAGCCCACCTTGGCGGCCTCGAAGACCCCCGTCATCAGTCCCGCGACCAGGCTCGCCGGACCCAGCGGGATCCGCCGGTTGGGCAGCAACCAGTAGAGCAGGAAAAACGCGCCGAACTCGGAGCCCCAGACCAGGCCCCGGAGCCACCAGCGGGAAACCGCCGGCATCGCGGCCACCGCCGACAGCAGCGGCAGGCTGGCCAGGTAGGACGAGACCAGCAGGCCCACACCGGCCAGCAGGGGCACCAGCAGCGCCGCCGCCCAGTAGAGCAGCAACCGCCGCCCCAGCGGACGACTCTTCGGCACCCGCCAGATCTGGTTGACCTTGGTCTCCACCGCCGAGATCGCCATGAACACGGTCGCCGCCAGGACCACCAGGCCCAGCAGGGACAGGTGGCTGGCCCGCTCGGCGAAACGCTGGAGGTGCTCGCCGATCAACTCGCCGCTGGTGGGCAGGAAGTTGCGGAAGACGAAATCCTGGAGCCGGCGGCCGACATCCTGGAAATACGGCAGGGCGGCCAGCAGCGGGAAGACCACCGCCATCGCCGGCACCAGGGCGAAGATCGTCAGGAAGGAGAGTTCCGCGGCGCTGGCCAGGCAGCGATCCTCGCGCAGGCGCCTGAAGGTCATGCCAGGCACCGTCAGCCATTGCCGCAAGCGAACCATACCTTTCTCCCGGCAGGAAACGTCTCCATCGGACGGCCCGGCCCGATCCCGGCAGGCACCCGCGATTCTACTCCCGGGCGACCGGCCGATCAGTTCCCGGGGCGGCCGGCGCCAACCCAGGCGGCTGCCACTTCCCGCGCCAGCCGGCGGCAGCGCTGGTGCTCACCGTATTGCAGGAGGAAATCGACGATCCCCCGCGCCTGGGAAGCCGTCGCGGGGTCCGCCGCGAGGTACTCCGCCACCCGGAGCAGGCCCACGCCGGCGGGCTCCGCCGCCGGATCCAGCCGCAGCGCCCGGGCAAAGGCGTGGGCCGCCCGGGGACGGTCGCGCATCTGCTCGAGGCTGTAGCCGATGGTGACGAGCTGGCGATAGTCCAGGCCCAGGTCCCGGGCATGGGGCAACAGGGCGGCGAAGATCTCGGCCGCCAGCCGCATTTCCCCCCGCTCCAGGCAAAGGGGAACGGCGATCGCCCCCAGGCGCACCGCGGCGGAAGTGCGGCGGGCTGTCGAACGCATCAAGCAGACCGCGTGCAGCAGGCGGGGATCCTCCGGCGCCCGCTGCAACAGCGCCTCGAGCTGTTCGAGAGCGCGGTCCGGCTGCACCGCAAAGCGCCTCCACAGCTCCTCCAGCCGGCTGGCGGGCACATGGCATTCGAAAACCTCCCGGCTCGCCAGTCCCATACCCCGCGAAGGGGGCGGCAGGGAACTCCGGCCGTCACCGGCAACGCCACCCGACCCGGACGCCGACCCGCGACCGGGGGTCGGGGGCGGCTTCCGAACGGACTCGTGGCGGCACCGACGCGTGACACCGGCACCCGCGAGCACCCGGCTGCAGGCTTGCGAGACAGCGTGGACCAGCCACCGGCCGATCCGTCCAACCACGGGGAACTGCCGCACCGGAATCCTTTTCTCGCCCGAGGGGCCCCCCCGGGTCCTGGCGGAGGCGCACGCCCCCCATCCCCCGGGAAGCTAGGCGGACGAGACGGCCCCGTCCACCCCTCCCCCTCCGCCTTGATGGCGCGGCAGCCGCGCATTAACTATTCTCTGGAACCTTAAGACACGCTGGGAGACGAAAAAAAGACGATGCACGACGAACAGAGACAGGCCGTGCCGGAACCGGACCGAAGCCGATGACCTCCCCACCCGCCCCGGGCTGTCTTTCGCTGGCTTTCGTGGAAGAAATCTTCCGGCGGTACCTCGAGGATCCCGCCTCCGTGGACGCCTCGTGGCGCGCGTATTTCGAAGCCGAAATGGCCGGCGCCCCCTCGGGAGCCACCCCGCCGCGGGTCGGTCCCGCCACGCCGCCGCGCACCCTCTTCGACCCCGCCCCGCCCCAGGGCGGCCCGAGCGAGGTCTCGGAGGCCGTGGCGCTGCAGGACCGGGTCGATCAGCTGATTCGCGCCTACCGGGTCCGGGGCCACCTGATCGCCAGGGTCGACCCCCTCGGCCGCCCCCACGCCTTGCCCCTGGTGGGCCAGGAGCGCGGAGCGGCGCCGGACACCCCGCCCCGCCAGCCGGAACTCGAACCGGAGTTCTACGGCCTGACCGACGCCGACCTCGACCGCGTGGTCTCCTCGCGCACCATCGCCGGCACCTCCGGCCGGCACACGATCCGCCAGATCCTCGAGCGGCTGCGCAACACCTACTGCCGCTCCATCGGCGTGCAGTTCATGCACATCGACAACCTGGCGGTGAAGAACTGGCTGCAGAGCCGGATGGAGTCGACGGAAAACCGCCTCCACCTGGACCGCGGCACCCAGCATCGCATCCTGCAGAAACTCACCGACGCGGTGATCTTCGAGGAATTCATCCAGAAGAAGTATCTCGGGGCCAAGCGCTTTTCCCTCGAGGGTTCGGAGAGCCTGATCCCCCTGCTCGACCTGACCATCGAAAAGGCCGGTGAAGACGGCCTGGAAGAGATCGTGCTGGCCATGGCCCATCGCGGCCGACTCAACGTCCTGGCCAACATCATGGGCAAGAGTCCGAGCAAGATCTTCGCCGAGTTCGAGGACCGGGATTTCGAACTCTACATCGGACGCGGCGACGTCAAGTACCACCTGGGTTGGAGCTACGATCGTCCCACCGCCTCGGGCCGCACGGTGCACCTCTCCCTCTGCTTCAATCCCAGCCACCTGGAATTCGTCTCCCCCGTGGCCCTGGGCCGGGTGCGGGCCAAGCAGGACGTGCGGGGTGACGAGCGGCGCGAGAAGGTGCTCGGCCTGGTGATCCACGGCGATGCCGCGTTCGCCGGCCAGGGCGTCGTGCAGGAGGTCTTCAACCTCAGCGAGGTCGAGGCCTACCGCACCGGCGGGACGATCCACGTGATCGTCAACAACCAGATCGGTTTTACCACCTGCCCCGACGAAGGCCGCTCGAGCCTCTACGCCACCGACGTGGCGCGGATGCTGCAGATCCCCATTTTCCACGTCAACGGTGAGGATCCCGAGGCCGTCGCCCAGGTCGTTCGGCTGGCGATGGACTTCCGCAGGACCTTCCGCAAGGACGTGGTGATCGACATGTACGGCTACCGGCGTCACGGCCACAACGAAGGTGACGAGCCGGCCTTCACCCAACCGGCGATGTACAAGGCGATCCGGGCGCGCAAGTCGGTGCGGGAAGGCTATCTCGAACACCTGCTCAAGCTCGGCGACGTGACCCGCGAAGAGGCCGACGCCCTGGCCTGGGCCCGGCGGGAAGAGCTCGACCGGGAGCTGTCGATGGCCCGCCGTTTCGACTTCCACGTCCACTCGGAAGACGGTCGGGGCCGCTGGTCGGCCTACAGCGGAGGCCTCGAGCGCAATCTGCCCGAAGTGGAGACCGCTCTCGAACCCCAGCGCTTCCAGCGGCTGATGGCGGCCCTCACGCGGGTTCCCGAGGGCTTTCAGCCCCACCCCAAGATTGAACGTTTTCTCGCCCGACGGCGGGAGATGGCCGAGGGCAAACTCCCCCTCGACTGGGCCACCGCCGAAGCCCTGGCTCTGGCCAGCCTGGTCGAGGAGGGCCACCGCCTGCGCTTCGCCGGACAGGACACCGGCCGGGGCACCTTCTCCCAGCGCAACGCCGTGCTCCACGATGCTCGGGGTAACGGCGAGACATGGATTCCCCTTCAGCACGTGGCCGTGGGCCAGGCGCCGGTGGAAATCGTCAACTCGCCCCTTTCCGAGGTGGGCGTGTTGGGCTACGAGTACGGCTACAGCCTCGACATGCCCGACGGCCTGACCATCTGGGAAGCCCAGTTCGGTGACTTCTGCAACGTGGCCCAGGTCCTGATCGACCAGTTCATCACCAGCGCCGAAGACAAGTGGCGGCGGCTCAGCGGCCTGGTGATGCTCCTGCCCCACGGCTTCGAGGGCCAGGGTCCGGAGCATTCCAGTGCCCGTCTCGAGCGCTTCCTCAGCCTCGCTGCCGAAGAAAACATCCAGGTCATCAACACCACCACGCCGGCCCAGTATTTCCACCTGCTCCGGCGGCAGGTCCTCCGCCGCTGGCGCAAGCCGCTGATCGTGATGAGCCCGAAGAGCCTGCTGCGGCATCCGCGCTGCGTGTCGCCCATCGAGGACTTCACCTCCGGCCGCTTCCGCCGGGTGCTCCCCGACGAGGTGGTGGGCCCCGCGGACCAGATTCGGCGCGTGCTGATGTGCAGCGGAAAGATCTACTACGAGCTGCTGGAGCACCGCGAAAAGATCGGGCGCCGGGACGTGGCGATCCTCCGCCTCGAGCAGCTCTACCCGTTGCGGATCGAGCGCATCGAGGAAGTCCTGGCGGCCTATCCCGAGCAGGTGGGGGTGCTCTGGATCCAGGAAGAGCCCGAGAACATGGGCGCCTGGCGCTACCTCAAGGTGATCTTCGGCGACCGGATGCTCAACCGGCACCCCTTCACCGGGATCTATCGGCAGGCCTCGGCCAGCCCGGCCACGGGCTCGGCCCGCAGTCATCGTATCGAACAGAACGCCGTGCTCGACCTGGCCTTCGCCGGCCTTCAGTAGTGGAGACTCCGATGTCCGTAGAATTGAAGATCCCCTCCTTCGGCGAATCGATCACCGACGTGGTCCTCGGCGCCTGGCTGGTACAACCGGGGGAGTACGTGGCCCAGGACGATCCGGTGGTCGTGATCGAAACCGACAAGGTCACCGCCGAGTTGCCCGCCCCCGTCGGCGGCGTACTCAAGGAAATCCTCAAGCAGGAGGGCAGCAGTGCGCAGGTCGGAGACGTGGTCGGCCTGATGGAGGCGGGCGCCGCGCCCGCGGCGCCCGAGCCGGCCGCGCCGGCCCCGGACACGGACGACGCGCCGCCGCAGGTGCCGCCGGAGCCGGCCGCGGACGCCGGGCCGCGGGTGATGCCCGCCGCCGCCCGCGCGCTGGCCGCCGCCGGCCTCGAGGCCGGTGACGTCAAGCCCAGTGGCCCCGGAGGGCGCCTGCTGAAAGAAGACGTTCTGCGGCACGCCGCCGGCGCCGGCGCCGGATCCAGCGCGGCGGAAGGCGCGCCGGGCCGGGCGACCGAGGCGGTGACCATGACCCCCATGCGCCGCCGCATCGCCGAGCGCCTGGTGAGTTCCCAGCACGAGGCGGCCCTGCTGACCACCTTCAACGAGATCGACATGAGCCGGGTGATCGAGCTGCGCGCGGCCCACAAGCAGGCTTTCCTCGAGCGCTACGGCGTCAAGCTGGGCTTCATGTCCTTCTTCGTCAAGGCCGCCATCGAGGCGCTGAAGGTGATTCCCGAACTCAACGCCCGGATCGACGGCGAGCAGATCGTCTACCACCACTACTACGACATCGGTGTCGCCATCGGCGGCGGTCGCGGCCTGGTGGTGCCTGTGCTGCGCAACGCCGAACGTATGAGCTTCGCCCAGGTCGAGCAGGCCATCGGCGACTTCGCCGCGCGCGCCAAGAGCTCCAGGCTGAAGATCGAAGAGCTGCAGGGCGGAACCTTCACCATCAGCAACGGTGGCGTTTACGGATCGCTGCTCTCGACGCCCATCGTCAACCCGCCCCAGAGCGGAATCCTCGGCCTGCACGCCATCCAGGACCGTCCAGTGGCCGTCGACGGCCAGGTGGTGATCCGGCCGATGATGTACGTCGCCCTGACCTACGACCATCGCATCGTCGATGGCCGGGAAGCCGTGACCTTCCTCAAGCGCATCAAGGAATGCGTGGAGAACCCCTCCCGCATCCTGCTGGAGATATGAGCCGTGCCCCAGAAACACGACCTGGTGATCATCGGTGCGGGCCCCGGAGGATACGTCGCCGCCCTGCGTGCGGCCCAACTCGGCCTCGACGTGGGCTGTATCGAGAAGGAACCGGCCCTGGGCGGCACCTGCCTGCGGGTGGGCTGCATCCCCAGCAAGGCGATGCTCGAGTCCAGCGAGCGCTACGACCAGCTGCGCTCGGGCCTGGACGACCACGGCATCCGCCTCGGCCGGGTCAGCATCGACCTGGAAGCGCTCCAGGCCCGCCGGGCCAAGATCGTCGAGACCCTGGCCAAGGGCATCGCCGGTCTGCTGCGCAAGAACCATGTCACCCGCTACATGGGCCACGCCCGGCTGACCGCGCCGGACTCCGTCGTGGTGGAAGGCCCCGAGGGCACCATCGATGTCCGCGCCGAGCGGATCCTGATCGCCACCGGCAGTGTCCCGGCCACCCTGCCCGGTATCGCTTTCGATGGCGAGCGCATCGTCTCGAGCACCGAGGCCCTGACCTGGGCCAAGGCCCCCTCCCACCTGGTCGTGATCGGCGCGGGGGCCATCGGCCTCGAGCTGGGCTCCGTCTGGCGGCGGCTCGGATCGAAGGTGACCATCGTCGAATACCTCGATCGCATCCTTCCCGGCATGGACATGGAAATGGCCAACGAGGCCCGGCGCATCCTCACGCGCCAGGGACTGACCTTCCAGCTCGGCTGCCGGGTCACCGGCGCCTCCCGGAAGGGCAGAACCAGGGTCGTGATCGAGATCGAAGGCCGGGACCCGGTGGAAGGCGACCGACTGCTGGTGGCCGTGGGCCGCAAGCCCAACACCGAACGCCTGGGCCTCGAGGAGGTGGGCATCAGCCTCGACGAACGGGGTCGCATTCCCGTCGACGCGAACTACGCCACGACCACGGCGGGAATCTACGCCATCGGCGACGTGATCGACGGCCCGATGCTGGCCCACAAGGCCGAGGAAGAAGGTATCGCCTGCGTGGAGAAAATCGTCACCGGCCACGGCCACGTGAACTACGACGCGATCCCCGCCATCGTCTACACCCACCCGGAGATCGCCTCGGTGGGCCCCGGCGAAGAGCAACTCGCCGAACAGGGACGCGCCTACCGCAAGGGAGTCTTTCCCTTCGCGGCCAACGGCCGGGCCCAGGCGCTCGGTGAGATCCAGGGCCGGGTCAAGATACTGGCCGATGCCGAGACCGACCGCGTGCTGGGGGTACACATCATCGGGGCCCGGGCCGGCGACCTGATCGCCGAGGCGGCGGTGGCCATCGAGTACGGCGCCAGCTCCGAGGACCTGGCGCGGGCGGTCCACGCGCACCCCACCCTCGCGGAGACCCTGAAGGAGGCCGCCCTGGCCGTGGATGAGCGGGCGCTGCACATCTAGCGCCCGGCGGGGGCCGTTATCCGTGGAAGAGCGGCGGCACCCGTTGCCGACGGGCCGCTAGCGGGAGTTCCGATCCAGACGCTCGGTAAGCTGCCTGAGCTTCTCTTCGAGCTGGTCGATGCGCTCGCGCAATTCCTTTTCGCGGGCGCGCTCGAGTTCCTTCAGCTCCCTCAGCCAACCACCGTCATCGAGATCCGCGGCCCACTCTTCCCGGGCCTGGCGGACGGCCTCCCGGGCCCGGCGCATCGGCCCGATCCACTTGACGGCCAGGCCGCTCCGCGGCCGCTGTCCCACTTCCGCTTCCAGTTCCACGGTGCGGCCGTCCCGCCACACCTCGAGGCGCAGGCTCTCGCCGACCTGCTTGCCCAGGACCCTCGTCTTGAGCTGCAGGCCGCTTTCCACCGGTCTGCCGTCGACGGCCAACAGAATGTCGCCCACCTCGACTCCGGCCTTCGCGGCGGGAGAATCCTCCTCCACCCGGCCGATCATCACGGCGCCGGAAGCCTCCACGCCAAAATGCCGGCAGAGTTCACCGGTCAGGTCCACCGGCGCCACACCGAGGAAGGCCTGCGTCCGGCCCGGCAGCCCGCGCAGGAAGGAAGGCCCTCCCTCGATGACGAAAACCCTGGGGGCGTCTGGGGAGGCGGACGGCGGCTCCTCGGCGCACACCGCCGTGGGGGCCGGACCCGCCAGGGCCAGCAGCACGAGGAGGGACAGGGAACGGACGAAGAAATCGCTGATCATCGTGAGGGCCTCCGGGTGTCGCGGCGAGGCTCCGCAGGGCCTGCCGGTCAATAGGTGATGCGGCCATCGGCCGCGGCGTAGACAGCGTAGATCCGTGAGGGCTCCCGCTCGGCACGGCGGCCCAACTCCACCGCCAGCGGCCGATCGCCCCCGGCATCGAGGAGCACCAGCGGCGGCGCGGCCTGGCGGCGGAGTTGATCCAGCTCCTGCTGCAGGCGGGAGATCTCTTCCCGCACCACCAAGGCCGGTGAGCCTGCCGAAGGCGACGAAGGGGGCTTGAGGCCGAGCAGCACCGCGGCCGTCAGCACCATGGCGGCCAGGACCACCGCGGCCACCGCGGCGGGACGCCGCGAAGGACGCGACTCGTCGAGGGACCGGACCACGCCCCGGGTGAAGCCGGGCGAGGCCGGAGGACGCCGGAGGGCGCCGAGAAGACGATCGAGGTGCCTGTCACTGAGGTCTTTTCTCATCGTGGTTCCCTGCCCGGGTCTGCTTCGTTTTCGAGCCTCTCCCGCAGGCGGCGGCGCGCGCGGGAGATCCGCGATTTGACCGTTCCCGCAGGCAGCGAGAGGGCCTGGCCGATCTCTTCGATGCTCCAGCCTTCCACCGCCCGCAGCACCAGGGGAGCCCGGTACTTGAGCGGCAGGTCGGCCAGGGCCCTGGCGACCCGGGAGAGGGCCTGGCCCTTTTCCGCCTGGACCTCCGGCCCGGGCAGCGGCGAGCGGGCCGCCGATGCGGCCGCCAGGGGGACGAAGCGCAGCAGCCGCCCCCGGCGTTCGGCACTGCGCACGAGATGGGTGGCGATGCGATACAGGTAGGCCCGGAACATCCCCCGGGCCCGGTAACGCCCCGCGGCGCGGTAGAGGCGGAGAAAGGTTTCCTGGGCCAGGTCTTCGGCGGTCTGCCGGTGACCGCTGAGGCGATAGAGATAGGCCACCAGGTCGTCCTTGTGTGTTTCCACCAGCTCGGCAAAGGCCTCCCGGTCTCCGGCGGCCACCCGCGCCATCAGCCGATCCGCGGTATCGGCCGTCCGGCCGGGATCCCAGGCGACCGGCGCCACGACTGGACCCGTCATCGGCTCTCCTTCCACCCGCTGCGGCCTTTCCGCCGGGTCGGCCCTTCCTTCACCCCCTAAAACGTCCCGGCGGCCCACCGGTTCCCTCCCGGCCGGAGTTGACCCGGGCAGGCGGGACGGCTAGCTTGGGCCGCTTCACCGAGGAATCCCCATGCGACTGCCCGTTCTCAGCGCGGATGAAATCGTCAAGATGCGGGCGAGCTGCCGGCTCGCCGCCCGGGTGCTGGAGTTCATCGGCCCCCACGTGGTGCCCGGTGTGACCACCGACGAGTTGGACCGACTCTGCCACGACTTCATCGTCGATCATGGAGCCTATCCTTCCCCCCTCAACTACAAGGGCTTTCCCCGCTCCATCTGCACGTCGGTCAACGAGGTGGTCTGCCACGGCATCCCCGGTTCCCGGCGACTGAAGGAAGGGGACATCATCAACATCGATGTGACCGTCCACCTGGACGGCTTCCACGGCGACACCTCCGAGATGTTCCTCGTCGGCAAGGTCAAGCCCGAGGCCCGCAAGCTGGTGGACGTCACCCGCCACAGCCTTGCGCTGGGCATCGGGCAGGTCCGGCCCGGAGGCCACATCGGCGACATCGGCGCGGCGATCGAGGCCTACGCGGCCGGTCGCCACGGCTACGGCATCGTCACCCAGTTTTGCGGCCACGGTATCGGGCGCAAGTTCCACATGCCGCCCCAGGTCTCCCACGCCGCCCGGGCGGGCACCGGACCGGTGATGCGGCCCGGCAACGCCTTCACCATCGAGCCGATGATCAACCAGGGCACGGCCCGCTGCGAGATCCTGCGCGACGGCTGGACCGCGGTGACCGCCGACCGCAAGCTCAGCGCCCAGGCCGAGCACACCGTGCTGGTCACCCCTGACGGCGTCGAGATCCTCACGCGCCGCCCCACCTGAGGGGGCCGTCGTCGTCCCTCGGCGACGGAGGCGAATTTTGCCTTGAGACCCTCACTGACTAGCCATATAATTAGCCGCCCTTGGCTGGACAGTAATTTCTTTTCCGGAACCTTCCGGACTGTTTCCGGCTTCGCCGCCTGATTCCCGAGGGAAACCATGAGACCCGTGCTGGTCGCCCCCCCCTCCCCGGACCGGGAGCCCCCAGGCTCCGCCCCCCCCGTCTCCGGCTGTTCCGGGGGAAACTGCGGCGACTGCGGACTGGCGGGAGCCGAAGCCGCCAGCGCCCGCATCGAGACGGCGGGCTGGACGGGCGGCCGCCAGGCCGTGCTGGCGGGGGTGGTCTTCATCCTGCCCCTGCCCCTGGCCGCCGGCGGAGCCCTGCTGGGCGAGACTCCCCTGCACCAGTTGCTGGGAGCCGCCCTGGGGCTGGGGGTCGGCGTGGCCCTGGCCCGCGGGATTTCCACATTCTTCCTTTCCTCCGAGGCCCCCTCCCGGAGCCCCCACACACCCACGGAGAAGAGATGAGCGCGATGGCGAGCCCTGCCGCGGGCCGAGGCACCTTTCCCCGCGGGATCCATCCCCCGGAGTGCAAGCAACTCTCGGACAAGGTGCAGATCGAGGTCCTGCCCACACCCAAGCAGGTGAAGATTCCCCTCCTCCAGCACACGGGCGCTCCCAACGAGGCGGTGGTCAAGCCCCGTACCGAAGTCGCCCTGGGCGATCTGCTGGGTAGCAGCGAGGCCTTCGTCTCGGCGCCGGTCCACGCCTCGATCGCCGGTAAGACCGCCAAGGTCTCCGTGGCCACCCTGCCCAACGGCCGCCACGTGCCGGCCATCCCGGTCAAGGCGGCCGGGGACCAGCTCGAGGGCGAGGCCCTGCGGGAGGAGATCTTCGGCGGTCCCTGGCCGAAAGACGTCGCCGGACACGATCCCGGGGCCATTGTCGACGCCGCCCGCCAGGCGGGCCTGGTGGGCCTGGGAGGGGCCGCCTTCCCGACCCATGTCAAGCTCAAGCGCAACGCCGACAAGCCCATCGACACCCTGCTGGTCAACGGCTGCGAGTGCGAGCCCTACCTCAACGCCGACAATCGCCTGATGGTCGAGGCGGCCGACGCCGTGGTCACCGGGGCCCTGCTGGCCGGCCGGGCCTGCGGCGCCGACCAGGTGCTGCTGGCCATCGAGGACAACAAGCCCGAGGCCATCGCCGCGGCCCGCACGGCAGCCGAAGGAACCCGGGCGCGGGTGGTCGAGGTGCGCACCAAGTACCCCCAGGGTGGCGAAAAGCAGCTCATTCTCTCCGCCCTGGCCCGGATCGTCCCCACCGGCGGGCTGCCCCTGGACGTGGGCGTGGTGGTGATGAACGTGGGCACCGCGGCGGCCCTGGCCCGCGCCGTGCTGCGGGGCCGCCCCCTGACCCACCGGGTGGTCAGCGTCACCGGCCGCGGCATCACGCGCCCGACCAACATCCTCGCCCCCATCGGCGCGAGCTACGCCGAGTTGATCGACTTCGCCGGTGGCCTGCGTCCCGACGCGGGGCGGGTGATCGCCGGCGGACCGATGATGGGTTTCGCCCTGGGCAACCTGGACACGCCGGTGACCAAGGGCACCAGCGGCATCGTGGTGCTCACCGAAGAAGAGGTTCGCCGGCGGGAAGAGACATCCTGCGTCCGCTGCGGGCGCTGCGTGGACGTCTGCCCGCTGCACCTGGTCCCGACCAAGATCGCCCTGGCCTGCCGCCACAAGAACTGGGAGGTGGCCCGGCGCTATCACATGACTGCCTGTATGGAATGCGGCTGCTGCGCCTATGCCTGCCCGGCGGGCATTCCGCTGGTGCAGTTGATCCGCATGGGCAAGGCTACCGCCCCCCGGAGCTGACGATGAGCGAATCCTCTCCCGCCCTGCGCGTCGCCCCCTCGCCTCACCTGGCCCAGGGCTCGTTCACCACGCGGCGCATGATGATCGACGTGCTGATCGCCCTGGCCCCGGTGATCGCCGTGGCCCTCTGGGTCTTCCGCTGGTATGCCGTCAAGCAGGTGGGCCTGAGCGTGCTGGCCTGCCTGGCCTTCGAGGCGCTGTTCACCTCCTGGCGGGGCCGGCGCCCCACCCTGGGCGACGCCTCGGCCGCGGTCACCGGCCTGATCCTCGGGCTCTCCCTGCCCTGGAGCGCCCCGTGGTACGTCAGCGTGATCGCCTCGATGGTGGCCGTCGGCATCGGCAAGATCGTCTTCGGCGGACTGGGCCAGAACCTCTTCAACCCGGCGATGGTGGGCCGGGCCTTCGTGATGATCTGCTTTCCCGCCGCCCTGGGGGCGGCGGCCTACACCGTCGCCGGCGCCGGTCTCGAGGTGATCACCCAGGCCACGCCCCTGACCGCCGCCAAGCAACTCGGCGAGGCCACCGGCTTCACCGCCCTGGCCCTGGGCACGGCCAACGGCTCGCTGGGTGAGACCAGCGCCCTGGCCTGCCTGATCGGCGGGCTCTACCTCTGCCTGCGGCGCACCGCGTCGTGGGAGATTCCGCTGGGCACCCTGGCCTCGGTGGGAGTCATCGCGTCCATCGCCTGGTGGATTGCTCCCGGCGCCCTGACCCACCCCCTCCATCACCTGCTCGGCGGCGCGCTGCTCTTCGGCGCCTTCTTCATCGCCACCGACCCGGTGACCAGCCCCCTCACTGGCCGGGGCAAGCTGATCTTCGGCGCGGGACTCGGAGCGCTGGTGATGCTGATCCGCCTGGCCAGCGGCTATCCCGAGGGCGTGATGTTCGCCGTGCTGCTGATGAACGCCGTGGTGCCGCTGATCAACCGCTGGACCATCCCCGAGCCGGTGGGCGGCCCCGTGCCGGCCCGCTGAAGGGAGGATCGATGGGCAAGGGATACATCACTACCGCCTGGCTCGTGCTGGTGCTGGCCCTGGTCTTCGGCGCCAGCCTGGCGGGCATGGAGCTCGTGGTGGCCGAACGCATCGCCCACAACAAGCTCGAGGAAACCCTCTCCCAGGTGCCGCGCCTGGTTCCCGGTGCGACCCGGGGTGAACCCTACGACATGGACGGCCGCACGGTCTACCGGGCGCTGGGAGACAGCGACACCCTGGGTTGGGTGGTCCCGGCCCGGGCAACGGGCTTTGCCGATCAGGTGGAGGTGCTGGTGGGCGTCGATGCCGAGGTGAAGACCATCACCGGCATCTACGTCCTCTCTCAGAAAGAAACTCCCGGTCTCGGCGCCAAGATCACGGGCGACGAGTTCCAGAACCGGTTCAAGGGCAAGGACGCCCTGGTGCCCCTTGAAGTCGTCAAGGGCGCCGCCGAGCCCGGTCCCCACCAGATCAAGGCCATCACCGGCGCGACGATCTCGTCGGTCACCGTCGCCGACCTGGTCAACCGTACCGTGACCGAAGTGCGCGGGCCGCTGAAGGCCGCCGCGGGGAGGTAAAGATGAGCCAGGATGGGCCGACCGCCCTCGAACGCTTCGTCAACGGCATCCTGCCTGAAAACCCGGTCTACCGGCAGCTTCTCGGCATGTGCCCGACGTTGGCGGTGACCAACGGCATGCAGGCGGCGATGACCATGGCGGGAGCCACCACATTCGTGCTGATCATGGCCAACGTGATCACCAGCCTGATCCGGGGCCTGCTCAAACCCCACCTGCGGATCCTGGTCTTCACGCTGACCATCGCCACCTTCGTCACCATCGCCGACCGCTTCCTGGCCGCCTACATGTACCAGATGAGCAAGGAACTCGGCCCCTACATTCCTCTGATCATCGTCAACTGCATCATCATCTCGCGCTGTGAGATCTGCGCCCAGAAGCAGAACGTCTTCACCGCCCTCTCCGATGCCGTCGGCATGGGCCTGGGCTTCACCGTGGCCCTGGCCAGCATCGCCACGGTGCGCGAGCTGCTCGGCTCGGGGAGTTGGTTCGGCTTCCACGTACTGCCGGCCTCCTGGCCCGACTGGGTGCTGATGGTCCTGCCCCCCGGCGCCTTCCTCACCCTCGGCTGCCTGCTCGGCCTGGTCAACTGGCTCAGCGCCCGACGGGCCGAGAACGCCAAGAGCGCGAACACCGCCGCTCACGACACCATCAAGGAGACCGCCTGATGCTCGAGCATATCGGCGAGTTGGCCCTCATCGGCCTGAGCGCGATCCTGATCAAGAACTTCGTGCTCTACTACTTCGTCGGGATCTGCCCCTTCCTCGGCGTCTCGCGCAAGGTCTCCACGGCTTTCGGCATGGGCTGCGCGGTGACCTTCGTGATCTCCATCGCCGCCACCCTGAGCTGGATCTTCACCACCTTCGTCCTGCGCCCCGGCGCGCCCCTGAGCACCTGGGTCTGGCGGATGGCGGGTGGAGACCCCGAGACGGTGGTGGACCTGAGCATTCTCAGCTACATCGTCTACATCTTCGTCATCGCCTCGTCGGTGCAGTTCGTCGAGATGTATGTGCGCAAGTTTTTCCCGCCGCTCTACAAGCAGTTCGGCGTCTTCCTGCCCCTGATCACCACCAACTGCGCGATCCTCTTCGCCTGCCTCGAGATCCTCAAGCACGTCAGCGGCGTCGACGACGCCTCCCGTTGGGGCCTCGACAGCGCCCTGGTGCTGGCCGCCGGCGGCGGAATCGGCTTCACGCTGGCCATCAGCATCATGGCCGGCATTCGTGAGGAACTCGACGAGTGCGACGTACCCAAGCCCCTCCAGGGCGCGGGCATCGCCCTGCTGGTCGCCGGCATCCTCGCCATGGCCTTCATGGGCTTTACGGGCGTCGACCGCGGCCTTGCCAACCTCTTGTTCTCTTCGGGAGCCTGAGATGTTCACCTGGGTCGTCATTTCCCTCGCCGCGGGCACCATGCTGCTGCTCGCCATCGCCATGTCCTTCGTCCTCGGCTGGGCCAACCAGGCCTTCCACGTCGAGGTCGATCCGAAGATCATCCAGGTCAACGACGTGCTGCCGGGAGCCAACTGCGGCGGTTGCGGCTACGTGGGCTGCAGCGAGTACGCCGAGGCGGTGGTGCTGGGCGGCGAGTCGGTGACCAAGTGCCCGGTGGGCGGCGCGAGCTGCGCGGAGGCCATCGCCGGGGTGATGGGCGTCAGTGTCGAGCAGAGCTGGCCCTACAAGGCCGTGATCCACTGCGGCGCCCACTTCGACCAGCGCAAGGGCAGGATGGACTACATCGGCGAGCAGACCTGCTCGGCGGCCAACGTAATCTCGGGCATCCAGGGCTGCACCTATGGCTGCCTGGGCTTCGGCGATTGCGTGGAGGCCTGCAACTTCGACGCGATGCTGCTCGACCGCGGCCTGCCCGAAGTGATCTACGACAAGTGCACCGGCTGCGGCGCCTGCGCGGAGGCCTGCCCGCGGAACATCATCACCATGGTCCCCTTCAAGGCCGAGCGCATCATGGTGGTGGCCTGCTGCAACAAGGACTTCGGCGGCGAGGTCAAGGCCGTCTGCGAAGTGGGCTGCATCGGCTGCAAGGCCTGCACCAAGGTCAGCGACCTGCTCGAGATGGACGGCAACCTGCCGGTGCTCAACTACGACGTCTACGACCCCGAGGCGACCGACTTCAGCGACGCCCTGCACAAGTGCCCGATGGACTCCCTGCTCTTCGTCGGTACCCCCACCGAGGCGGACAAGCAGGCCGTGGCCGAAGAAGAACTCCCCGAGCGCGTGGAGGCCGACTTCAAGACCACCGCCGACGAGGCGGAGTGGAGGGGCTGAGTGCGGCTGGAGCCGGAAGGCTGTCTTGGGCGGGATGCCGGGTCGAGCCGGCGGGCGCGGTTTCAGGGGGCCCTTCCGCACGTGAGCGAAGTCCAAAGCCCCTGCTGTTTGCCTGGGACGGGATGAGGCCGCCGGCAGTCCGCAGCACGCGACCCGCGCCGCGAGGCGAGATGCACTCCCAGCACTCGCGCAACGCCTGCAGGAGACTCGCCGCTCTGCACGGCGGCAACGCCGCGCCGGCGCAACCCGGTAAGCTTGTCATGAGTCCATGACCGCGCGTCCGTCTTGATTTTCGTGACGTGAGTATCCCTAAAGCCGCGGAAAGATCCGGACTCTTTGGAGACTGTCAACAACCGCCCCCAAGCGAGTTGACACGGGCATGGGATCCGACGGCGAGACCGGCTTGCTCGAGGCGGTCGATCAGGGGCTGGAGCAGGTCGGCGTAGGGGCGGTGCCGGCCGATGGACGAGGTGTAGACGGGACGGCGGACCTGGGCGTGGCTGGCGGTCAGACAGGGGCCGGAGCGGCGGTGGAAGTCGAGGCAGGCGGGATCCCAGTCGAGACCGACGAAGTCGAGCAGGCGGCGGGATTGGCCCTCGGGGTCGTGGACCAGCTCTTCGTAGTGCAGCTCCAGCATCTCGACCGGCAGGTGGGCCTGCCAGTGCTCCATCGCGTGGTGGTGGTCGATCAGGCACGCGGCCAGGTCGTCCAGGTCGTAGGAAAAGGTGCAGCTTCCTCCACGGAAGTGGGTGAAGTAGAGCGAGAGCGCCACGTCCCGCGGATCCCGGCGCAGGTCGATCACCTTCGCGCGAGGGAAGCACAGGGCGATCAGCGGCAGGAACACATAGTTCGCCGGCGCCTTGTCGGTGGTCAGGGTGCCCGACGGCAGACCGGCGGGCAGGGTCTGCTCGTACTCCCGGGCGATCTGTCGGGCGACCGCCGCATCCAGGTCGAGCAGGCCGAAGGGGTAGGCGCGTTCGATGCCCTCCCGGCCCCCCATCGACAGCGCGACCTCTCCGAAGAAGAGGTTTTCCCCGAGGGCGTGCACCCGCCGGTGGGCGGCGAGGATCTGCTCGACCAGGGACGTGCCCAAACGGGGCATGCCGACGATGAACACCCGTCCCTCGCCGTCGTCGGACCATCGGCGCTCGGCGAAGAATTCGCGACCCGCGAACAGGGTGGGCGCCAGGGTGATCAGCGAACGAGCGCGCCGATCGTGGCGCACACCGGCCAGGCGGTTGCCCCGGCGGAAGTGCTCGAAGGCCCGCCGCGCCTCGCCCCGGCGGTGGAGGATTTCTCCCAGGGCGAAGTGCAGATCGACGCAGGCGGCGGCGTCGCCGGCAAAACGATCGAGGAGCAGCTCGAGGTGCTCGGCATCGTCGTATCGCCCTCGCCGGGCCAGCTTGTAGTAGGGCGCGGTGACCCGCTCGTCCCGGGCCAGGGCCTCGTCGTAGCAGCGCCACGCCTGCTCATCCTCTCCCAACAGCTCGTAGGCCCAGCCCAGGTTGGCCAGACCGGCGGCACCCAGTTCCCCTTCCGGAACCTGCTGGAAGGCCTCGACCGCCTGCTCGGGACGACCGGCGAAGATCAGTGCCGTACCCAGGTCCCGCAGGTAACGGGGCTCGCCCGGGCGCAGGGCCACCGCCCGCTCGAGGGGCTCGACGGCGCGGGCCTCGCCCCCGCTGCGAAGGTGGCAGACCCCCAGTCCGTGGGCGGCGCCGTGGCGCGCCGGATCCACCGCAAGGGCGCGGGCGTAGGCCTCGGCGGCCGCAGCGGTCTCCCCCCGGCGGCGGCGCAGGTGGCCGAGCAACTCCTGCACCTCTCCGCTCGCCGGTGCGGCCGCCGCGGCGGCTTCGAGGGGCGATACGGCGCCCTCGTCGTCCCCCGCCCTCAGGCGCACCAGGGCCAGAAAGTAGGCCGGCGCCGGCTCCGAAGGATGCTTCCGGTGGAGGCGCTCGAGGCGCCGGATCGCCCCCCCGAGACGATCCCGACGCAGGTCGTCGAGGGCCCGCTGCAGGTCCCGGAGCGCCGCGGGCGCCGACGGCAAGGGAAGGGGGGCCACGACGGCATCCGGCGCTGTCTGAACCATCGGTATCTCCTCGGGAGATCCTATCGGCCGCCGACGGAGAGCCTGAAGGCCTTGGCGGAACCCCCACCGGCCGGGCGGGTCGGGCCACGGCTCCCGGGAACCGGTCGTGTTACGATACAAATCTTCGTAACACGACCCTGCCCGCAACAGGAGTTTTATCGGAGGGTTTTCCTCATGACGGGAAAGAGAATCGGGATCCTCGTCGTCGTTCTGCTGCTGGCCGGCGGCCCCCTGGCGGCCCACGAGGTCCAGCACGCCCTCAGCCGTGGCGAGGCCTGGATACTCACCTTGCAGACCGACGATGGCGAGCCCTTCGTGGACCAGCCCTGGATCCTGCGGACGGAGGATTCGGGGACCCTGGTCGCCCAGGGCCGCACCGACAACCGGGGGCGTCTGGCCTTTCTCCCGCCGGATCCCGGTCACTATGAGTTGCGGGCCGAAAGCCCCGATGGACACGGGGTGGTTCTGCCCCTCGACCTCGATGCCATCGAAGCCGGCCCGGCCGGCGATGCCGGGCACGTCCATCTCCCCGGCCGGCGCTGGGGGACCTGGGTGTCGGCGTTGGGATACCTGCTGGGCATCTTCGGCCTGGCGACAATGCTGATCGGGCGCCGCCGGTGAAACGACGCGCTGCCAGCCGGCGGAGCTAGGTGCGCCGGTGCACGTCCCCGACGGCTTTCTCGCGCCGCGCTTCTACCTGCCCCTGTGGGCGACGCTGCTGCCCGCGTGGGGCGTTGCCCTGCGCAGACTGCGACGGCGGCTGGACGAACGCACCCTGCCTCGCCTCGCCGCCGCCACCGCCGTGGCCTTCGCCCTGTCTTCCATCGCCCTTCCCCTGCCCGGGGGTACCAGTGTCCACGCCAGCGGCGTGGGTTTGCTGGCCACGGTCTTCGGCCCCGCGGCGACGTTCGTCAGTCTTTCCCTGGTCTTCCTGATCCAGGCCCTGGTGCTCGGCCAGGGGGGCATCACCGCCCTCCCCCTCGGAGCGCTGGCGCTGGGACTGGTGGGGGGGTCGGTGGCCACGGGACTTCACCGGCTGCTCGGCCGCCGTCTGCCCCGCACGGCCCTCTTTCTCGCCGGCGCCGGCGGCACCCTCGCCGCCGCCGGGGTGGTGGCCGTGGCCCTGGGCATCCAACCCGCCCTGGCCCATCGCCCCGACGGTACGCCCCTGTTCTTCCCCTTCGGCCTGGAGGTCACCCTTCCCGCCATGCTGCTGCCGCACCTGGTGGTGGGGGCCGCGGAAGGTGTGCTGACGGTGCTGGCCTGGCGCGCGTTCCAGGAGCGCGCGCCTGGAGCGTTGCCGTGAAGCCACGCCTGCTGTTCGCCCTGTGGGCCCTGGCGGTAGTGGGCGCCACGCTGATCCACGACCCGTGGCTGCTGGCCGCCGCCGCCGCCGGAGCCCTGCTCGCGGCGGGGCGTCGCGCCCCGCGGGTGCTGGCGCGAGCGGCGCTCGCGGTGGGCCCCGTGGTGCTGGCGGTGGGCGGCGGCTGGTGGATCGCCCGGCGCCTCGCCGGCGGCAGCCCCTGGCCTGTGATCACCCTCGTGGCCGTGCGGGTGCTGCTGATCGCCGTGCTGACCCAGGTTTGGCTCCTGCGGGTCGACCCCCTGCGCGCGGTGGCCTTCTCCCCTACCCTGACCTTCCTGCTCACCGCCGCCTGGTCCCAGTGGCTGGTGCTGCGACGGCTGCACGGCGAGATGCGGGCCGCGCTGACCTCGCGGCTGCTTCGACCCGCCGGAAGGACCCTGCTCTGGCGCCACGCCGCGGCCCAGGCCGCCACCGTGCTCGAGCGCTCCCTGGCCCGGGCCGAGCAGACCACCGACGCCATGCGCTCGCGAGGATTCTTCGATGATCCGACTTGAAGCGATCACCGCCTGCGCCGCGCCGGGGCGGACGGCGCTGCGGGACGTCGACCTTTGCGTCACGGAAGGAGAGCGGCTGGTGGTGCTGGGGGCCAACGGCAGCGGCAAGACCACCCTCCTGCGCCTGCTCGACGGCCTGCTCTTTCCCTCCGCGGGCCGCTACTGCTACGACGGCGTGGAGGTCACGGCCGCGGGGCTGCGACGCAGCCCCTTCGCCCGCCGCTTTCGTTCCGAGGTGGTGCTCGCCTTCCAGAACCCCGAGGCGATGCTCTTCCACCCCTCTGTCTTCGACGAGATCGCCTTCGCGCCCCGCCAGCGACGCCGGTCCGAGCAGGAAGTCCGCGAAACCGTCGAACGCTGGGCCTCGGTCACCGGCGTGACCGACCTCCTCGAACGCTCACCCTGGGAGTTGTCCGCCGGCGAGCAGCAAAAGGTCTGCCTGGCGGCGATCCTCGCCGTCGGGCCCCGGTTGCTGCTGCTCGACGAGCCGACGGCCAGCCTCGACCCCCGCTCGACGGGATGGCTGGTGGATTTCCTCGACGAACTGGGCCTGACCACGGTGATCGCCACCCACTCCCTGAGCCTGGCCCCGGAACTCGGCAACCGGGCCCTCGTGCTGGGAGAGGACCACCGGTTGCTCTGGGACGGGCCTACCGAAGAGCTGCTGGGCGACGCGAAATTGCTGGTGCGAGCCAACCTGGCCCACAGTCACCGCCACCGTCACGGCGGCCGGACCCACCGCCACTTCCACATCCATGACTGGAGCTAGAGCCATGCAGGACAGCCCGACCTCCGATTCGAAGGAGCAGACGATCCGCTTTTCCGTCTCCCTGCCGGCCTCCCTGCTGGCCGAACTGGACCGGCGGGTGGTCCGCCGGGGCTACGCCTCGCGCTCCGAGCTGGTGCGGGACCTGATCCGGGAAAGGATGATCGACGACGCCTGGGCCCGGGGCGAGGAAGAGGTCTGCGGCGTGCTGACCATCGGCTACGACCATCACCAGCGGGACCTGGCCGACAAGCTGGTGGAGATCCAGCACGCCCACGGCGCCCACGTCCACTGCGCGACCCATATCCATCTCGATCACCACAATTGCCTGGAGTGCATCGTGCTGCGGGGACGGCCGGCGGAGATCGAGCAGATCTCTCTCGAGATCGGCGGCCTGCGGGGGGTTCATTTCGCGCGCCTGACCCGCACCGCCCCCCTGGGGAATCTGAACGCCCCTCGGCGCGGCACGGCCAGCCCTCAAGAGCACGCCCCCGCCATCCTCAAAGAGCGTCCGGCCAACAGGAAACGCGGATCCTCCCGCCGTGACACAATGGCAGGACGAAACGCCCCCCCCCCATCGGCGAACACGTAGGTGCGGCTGATGAAACAGGCGCGCGGGACCGACCCCGAAGCCGTCGACTCCCAACGTCCCAGAGACGGCGAGCCCAGTGACCGGGTTTGAAGGTCGGCCGCAAGGCCACATCCAGGCGTATCGGCGCGAAACCGCTCAAATCGCTCCAGGGCCCGTCGATCCAGCCGATCGAACGCATGGCCGCTTGGGCTCGGCCGGCGGGAAGAGAGTCTGCGAACAGCCCACGCCTGACCGACCTGACCGATCCGGTGGATCTGTCAAGGCCGGCGAAAAAGACGGCGGAACAGCGAGGGGCGGCGGACCCGGGTCACGCTGCGGTCGTTGAGACGCAGGCCTACGTCGAGCACCTGCTCGTCGCGGGGAATGCCGACGAAGTCCAGGATCGCCCGCTGCCCGGCTTCCTGGTTGAGGTCGTCGAGTTCGAAGAGACGGAAGGCCTCCGGGCGCTGCTGCCGCCAGTGTTCGAAGCGCCGGTAGTAGTCGTCCCAGTACATCTCCAGGGCCTGCTCCAGGCTCTCCGCCTCGTACTTGGGGTAGCAGTCGTCCCAGCAGTCGGCCTGCCAGCGGCGGCCGTCGTGGCGGATCCAGTGGTTGCGCGGCCCGGCCTTGTGCAGGTAGGAAGCCACCGTCGCCGCCCGGTCCCGCCGCAGCCCCACGAAACGCACGCCCGGAAAGCGCCGGGTGATGCGCTCGACGTAGGGCAGGTAGTAGAAACCCACGTCACCCACCAGGCGACGGGGCGACGCCCCCAGCTCTTCGAGCAGCGCGTCGAGCGCCGCCTCTCCCCCGCTCCAGCGCAGCGCCGCCCCCGGCCGCTCGTGGCCGACGGCGGCGTCGGCCTGGGCGTCGAGCAACCCGGCCAGGGTCACCGTCCCGCAGCGCCCCGTCCCCAACCCGAAGACCACCTGCTTGCCGCTCATCGCCTGCCTCGCTCCACCCGGCCCAGCCACTGGCGCAGGCTGCCCAGGCCCAGCGCCGGGCAGGCCGCCAAGTACAACGCAGCGTAGAGGCCGACCACCGCCGGCGCGACCAGCAGCACGGGACCTCCCGCCAGAAGCCACCAGGTCAGCGCCGCCGGGGCCGCGGCTCCCGCGGCCACCACCGCCAGGGCCAGGGCCCGGCCCAGGGGCAGGAAGTGTCCCCCCACCCGGGCCGCCAGGCGGCGGCGCAGGGCGGCCAGCTCCACCCAGGCCCCCGCCGCGGATCCCAGGGCCAGCCCCAGCGCCCCGAGGCGCAGGTCACTGCCGGCGGCCGCCCCCCCGAAGATCTCCGCCATGCCGTGGCGATCGAGGGCCAGCATCGCCGGCACCGCCACAAGGGCCGAGACGCCCACCCGCAACCCGGCGATCTTGGCCGGCACCACCGTCTCACCCAGGGCGAAAAAAGCGTTTTGCAGCAGCCGGGACCAGGTGGTTGCCACCAGGCCCAGGGTGTAACCCGCCAGCACCAGGGCCACCAGGGCGTTGTCGGCCAGGGTGAAGCGTCCCGAGCGATAGATCGCTCCCACGATCAACCAGCCGAAGGCCAGGTAGCCCACCGAGGTGGGCACCACGGCGAAGGCCATCTGCTCGAGGCTGCGGCGCAGACGCGGAAGATAACCGTCACCACCATCGGCCCGGCGGGAGAGTTCCGGCAATTCCGCCGCCGCCACGGACATGCCGAACAGGCTCACCGGCAGCAGGTAGAGCGTCGCCGCCCAGCCCATGGCCGCCACCGCCCCCGCCGCGAGTAGAGAGGCCAGGGCCAGGTCCAGGTAGGCCGAGAGCTGGTAGACCCCCCGCCCGGCGATGACCGGCCCCACCGCCCGCAGCACCTCCCGCACGCCGCCGACCCCCAGGGAGAGCGACGGCCGGAAGCCCCGCAGCACCCCGGCCACGAAAGGAAGCTGTACGAGGAACTGCAGCGCGCCCCCGGCCAGCGCGCCCCAGCAGGCGGCCAGCAGCAGCGACTCGGGCTGCCAGGCGCCCCGGGAAACGGCCACCAGGGCGGCGATGATCGAGACATTCCACAACACCGGCGCCAGGTAGGGCACGAGGAAACGACGGTGGGAGTTGAGCACCCCCAGGGCCCAGGCGGAGAGCACCAGCACGCCGGTCATGGGGAAGATGATCCGCACGGCCTCGACCGCCAGGGCGAAGCGGTCGACGGCGCCGGGTGTGGCCACATCGAGCAGGAAGCCCGGGGCAAAGATCGAGACGATGGGCCGGGCGAACAGGATCCCGGCCAGGGAAAGGACCGCGGCCAGCACCAGCAAAAGCGAGAACACGGCCCCCGCCAACCGTCCCGCCTCCTCCCGCCGTCCCTGCTCGATCAGCCGCGAGTAGACGGGGATGAAAGCCGCCGAAATGGTGCCCTCACCCAGCAGGTTCTGCAGCACGTTGGGGCCGCGCAGGGCGGTGCGGAACACGTCCGCGTAGCCGCCGACACCGAAGAAGTGGGCCAGCGCCCGGTCGCGGATCAAGCCCGCCAGGCGACTGGCGAAAATGCCCGCCGCCACGATGGCGGCACGACTCCCGCCCGCGGGCCGATCTTCCCTGCGCTCTTCCGCCGTCATCCGCCGCCCGTTTCCGCGCCACCGGCAGTCCGCCCGCCGGCACCGGCGAGTGAGCCTATCAGGGCAGAGAAACCAGCCGCAAGCTCCACCTCCCAAGGGGACTCGAGGGTGCCGGCATCCCCGCGCGGAAGCCGAAACCCGCCCAGCGCCGGGGCCCGGTCACCGCTTGGCAGCGCACCCCGCACGGCGTCGCCGCCGGCCGTCCCGCCTGGCGGAGACCCCGGCGATCCGGGCCTTCCCGCCGTCCGCCGATCCCGGCCGCCATCCCGCCTCCCGGCCGATCTTTGACACGATCGTGATCGCTTCCCTGGACGCATCGGCGTACACCGATGCCACCATCCCCCCGCCGGCCCTGCCGGAAATCGGGCGCCGAAGTCCCGGAGGTCATGACGTGACTGCAAAGCAGACAAGCACTCTGCGCACGCTGTGGGTGTGCGCCTGGATCCTCAGCCTCGTCCTGCCCGCGTCGGCGGTGCAGCCACGCGAACACCTGGCGCGCTACGACGGCGCCCTCAAACCCCGCCTCGGTGGCGCGGTGGCGATCCGCCCCATGGCCGTCGATCAGCTCCCCGCCGCCGATGCCCTGCGCCGCGGCTGGGAGGAGTTCATCGCCGGGCAGGACGGCACCTGGAAGATCTACCTCGACCCGCGCAGCGCCCTGCCCGCCCTCGCCGAAGGACGCGGCATCGCCTGGGTCCCGGGAGCCGGCAACACCCTGCCAGCCGACGGGCCGGTCACCCTCGAGCGCCTCGAGCGTCTGGCCCGGGAGTTCCTCAGCGACCACCGGACGCTGCTCGGCGATTGGAACGACCGGATCGAACTCGACCGCCAGGCCTCGGCCATGCGGCGCCCCGGCGTGTACCAACTGGTCTTCAGGCAAGTCGTCGATGGCGTGCCTGTCTCCAACGCGCGCCTCGACTTCCACGTCGCCGCGGGCAACCTGGTCGCCTTCGGCACCCACCGCTGGGCCCGCGCCACCGTCGATGGCGTGCCCCGCATCGACGCCGCCGAGGCGCAAACGATTCTCGACGCCTACCTCGGCGGCGACGACCGTGACGCTCGCCTGCCGGCCGACCCTCCGGAGCTGACGCTGCTCGCTCTCGATCCGCGCATGGAGTCGTCTCCCACACCCTGGCGGGGGGCGCGGGGCGAGGGACTGATCCACCGACTGATCTGGCGCCTGTCGTTCCGCGTCGCGGGCGAGGCCCCCCTGTGGGTCGGCGAGATCGACGCCCACAGCGGCGAGGTACTGGCGTTTTACGACGCGGCCCATTACGCCTCCGTACGCGGCGGGGTCTTCCCCCGGATGGGCAATGGTGATTGCGCGACCGGAGGCTGTGACTTCCCCCACCCGCTCCCCTTCGCCGACCTGAGCGAGGACGGGCAACCCACCGTGTTCACCGACGATTTCGGGGTCTACTCCTGCAACAGCGACCTGGCTCCGGTGACGACGAGCCTCGACGGCCGCTACGTGCGCATCGACGATGCGTGCGGACCCATCAGCCGGACCGCCGTCTGCGGTGAGGGGCTCGACCTCGGCCAACGGGCGGGCGAGAACTGCGCCGTGCAACCCGCGGCGAGCGCCGGCAACACCAGCGCCGCCCGCACGGCGTTCTACGACATCAACCGCGCCAAGCAGGCGGCGCGGGCCTACATGCCCGACAGCGCCTGGCTCCAGGGCGTGCTGACGGTCAACACCAACGTCAACAACACCTGCAACGCCTCCTACAGCGGCCAGATCAACATGTTCCGGGCCGGCAACGGCTGCGGCAACACGGGTGAGAACCTCGGCGTGCTGGTCCACGAATGGGGACACGGCATGGACGACAACGACGGCGGTGGTTTCGACAACCCGTCGGAGGCCTACGCCGATGTGGTCGCGATCTTCTGGAGCCACGACAGCTGCATCGGGCCCGGTTTCTACGTCGACGGGCGCACGTGCAGTGGTTTCGGAGACACCTGCCTCGACTGCACCGGCGTACGCGAAATGGACTGGGCACGCCGCCAGGCGGGTGAGCCGGCGACCCCCGCGGGCTTCGTCGACCCGCGCTGCGGAAGCGGCGACGGCCCCTGTGGACGCCAGGTCCACTGTGAGTCCCACCCGATCAGCGAGTCGATCTTCGACCTGGCGACGCGGGACCTGCCCGCCATGGGCCTGGATCCGGCCAGCGCCTGGCAACTCGCCGAGAAGCTCTGGTACGAAACCCGCACCGGCTCGGGCGGTGACATCTACAATTGCTCGCTTCCCGACTCCGACTCCTGCGGCTCTTCGAGCTGGTACCAGCAGATGCGGGTCGCCGACGACGACGACGGCGACCTGTCCAACGGAACTCCCCACGCGGCGGCACTGTTCGCGGCTTTCGATCGTCACGCCATCGCATGCGGCACCGCCGGCGATCCGCAAAACCAGAACTTCAGCTCCTGCCCCACCCTCGCCGCGCCGCAACTCGCCGCCTCTCCCTCCGGCGGCGGTGTCGAGTTGACCTGGGACACCGTGCCCGAGGCCGCCACCTACACGGTCTTTCGGGGCGACCTGGGCTGCGATGCCCAGGCGGTGAACATCGCCACCGTCGACGCGCCGGCGACATCGTTCTTCGACGACAACGTTTCCGAGGATTTCATCGTCAACTACCGCGTGCGACCCAACGCCGCCAATCCCGCATGCAGCGGCCCGGTTTCCAATTGCGTGCGCATCCCCGAGACCGCCAAGCTGATCCTCAACGCTCACCGTGTCGACGATTCCGGGGCCAACGGCGACGGCGACGGCCGGCTCGAGCCCGGCGAGACGATCACGCTGCCGACTTCCCTGTTCAACTACGGTGCGGCGGATGCCCTCGAGGTCAACGGTGGACTGCGCACCCTCGACCCCCGCGTGGTGCGCGTGCTGACACCGGACACCACCTGGCCGGACATTCTCCAGACGGAGGTGCAGGAGTCCCTGGCTCCCCACTTCCGGCTCACCGTGCTCCCCGATGCGGTATGCGGTGACGTGCTGGGCTTCGCCCTCGATTCACAGGCCCTCGACGTACCGCTCCACACCGATCTCTTCGACATCGGCATGGGAGTCTTCGTACGGGACTACCTCAACGACCAGGACACGAACATTCCCAACCAGACCACCGAGCCGGTGATCTCGACGATCACCATCGACGACGTGCGCACGGTCACCGACCTGGACGTCTCGATCGACATCAGCGCCATCCGTTCGAGTGACCTGATCGTCGAGGTCAGTTCTCCCGCCGGCACCACCGTACGCCTGAAGAACCAGACATCGGGCGGTCTCGACACGCGCTACGATCGCGACCGGCAGCCGGACGGGCCCGGGGTGATGAGCGATTTCGACGGGGAGCCGCTCGAGGGGACCTGGACCCTGTCGATCCAGGACGTCGTTCCCGGACCGTTCCCCACCGGCAGCACCCTGCGCAGTTGGACGATCCACGCCACGGTCGACGAACCCTTCGACTGCGCCGCGTTCTCCTGCTCCGACGTGATCCCCGGCGCCGTACCGCCGACGATGACCGTCGAGAAGGCCGGCGCCGACCTGGTGTTCGACTGGCAGATGGCCGCAGACGCCGATGGCTACAACCTGCTCGCCGACGACGACGCCCGGCTCGACACACCGGCACTCGTCGGCCAGACCAGCGGCGGCACGACCCTGACCCTGAGCGGAGCGGCCGGCGGCCGGGCCGGGAGCATCCGCCACTACGTGGTGCGCGGCACCAACACCTGCAACTGGGAAGGCCCCTGACCGGAGGGCTCCCGCCCGCGGCCTGAAAGCGGCGGCGCCCGGCCGCCCCCCAGGCCCCATCACCGGCGGGCCCCGTTGCCTGGCCATCGCGGGCGGGGTACAACCAGCGACACCGCCCCCCCCGGGGCGGCAGAGCCGAGGAGGCCCGATGGCATACCCGCGATGGCTGCCGGCAGCGTTGCCGGCGATACTGCTCGCGCTGATGGGAGCATCCTGCTCGAGCGCCCCGCCCCGCGCGGGCCTCGACTCGCTGCTGCTGATCACCGTCGACACCCTCAGGGCCGACCACCTCGGCTGCTACGACCCCCGGACGCCGGTTCCCACACCCCGCATCGACACCCTCGCCGCCGAGGGTCTGCTGGCCCGCCGGGCCTGGACCACCGTACCGATCACCGCCCCCTCCCACGCCACGATTCTCAGCGGCCTCGGCCCGCTGGCCCACGGGGTGCGCAACAACTACCGCTATCGCCTGCCCGGGGACGTGCCCACCCTGGCCACGATCCTCGGCGCCCGGGGGCGGCGCACCGCCGCCTTCGTCGCCGCCTACACCGCTTCACGGGATTTCGGCCTGGACCACGGCTTCGAGCTGTTCGACGACGACCTGGGCGTCGACGCTCAGGGTCGACCCCGCTCCCAGCGCCCGGGCGACGAGGTGGTCGATCGCGCCCTGCGCTGGATCGAGGCCCACGGCTCGCAACCGTTCTTCGTCTGGGTCCATCTCTTCGATCCGCACTCTCCCTACGAAGCGCCGGAACCCCACCGCTCGGCCCACCCCACCGACCCCTACGCGGGCGAGGTGGCCTTCACCGACGCCCAGGTGGGTCGACTGCTCGACGCCCTGGCCGCCTCTCCCGCCGCGCCCCACACGGTCACCGCCCTGGTGGCCGACCACGGCGAGTCCCTCGGCGAGCACGGCGAGGAAGAGCACGGCATGCTGCTCTACGAGGCGACGATCCGGGTCCCGCTGCTGATCCGCGCTCCCGGTCGCATCACCGCCGGCTCGGTGATCGAGGGCGGCGTCAGCACCACCGACCTGGCCCCCACCCTGCTCGGCCTGCTGGATGTCACCCCCGGGGAGGACTTCGAGGGCCGTGACCTGCTCGCCGATCCGCCGAGCGCCGACCGCCCCCTCTACACCGAGTCGATCTATGCGCACGAGGAGCTGGGCTGGTCACCCCTCTACGGCCTGCGCCAGGGCGACTGGGTCTACATCGCCGCTCCCCGGGAAGAACTCTACGACCTGGCCACCGACCCCGCCGAGCGCCACAACCTGGCCGCCGAGCATCCCGAGCGGACGGCCCGGATGCGGACCACCCTCGAGGAGATGCAGCGCAGGCGGCTGCGGGCCGAACGGATCCAAAGCGCCCTGGGCAGCGGCGGCCAGCTCGAGGCCGAGGACATGGCCCGTCTCGAAAGCCTGGGCTATGCCGCCGGGGGCGCCGCCGCTCCCCCGGACGACCCGTTGCCTCCCGTCACCGGGCGCAACCCGGTGGACAACCTGGTCGACTACCAGGTGCTGATCCGCGCCCAGCACCTGATCCTCGCCGGCCAGGCCCCCGCCGCGGTACGCATGCTCCGGCGGCTCAACCGCGACGATCCGGGCAACCCCCAGTACCAGCTCAAACTGGCTCTGGCCCTCGAAAACGTGGACGACCCTGCCGCCGCCGACGCCACCTACCGGGAACTGGTCCGGGACCACCCCTCCTTCCTCCTCGGTCACCGCTTCTACGCGGCTTTCCTCGAGGCCCGACGACGCGCGGAGGAGGCCTGCGCCCTGTGGGCCCGCTTCGCCGGCGCCTACCCGGAGGCGGTGGGAGCCGTGGCGGAACTGGCCCGCTGCGAGATCGACCTGGGTCGGGCGCCGAGGGCCCTCGAGCGCCTCGAGCGGCACGTCGATCGGCACCCGGGGGACCCGCAGGCCTGGACCCAGCTCGGCCGGGCCCGGGGAGCGGTCGGCAACGCGGGGGGGGCTCTCGAGGCCTTCGCCCGGGCGCTGGCCTTGCGCGGCAGCGACCGCAAGGCCCTCGATGCCCTGGTCACTTTCGCCAATGCCAGCGGCGAGACCCGCCGGGCCCGGCGCCTGCTCGAATCGTTGCCGGCCTACGGCAAGGGCTCAGCGGCGATCCGCGGCGCCCTGGCCCGCCTGCGCTGAGCCGCGGCGGTAGACCAGCCAGCGGCCCACCTCCCGGTCCACGCGGTAGTCGGCCTGCACCCGCCGGCGGAGAGGGTCGAACTTGATCATCTGGGCGTAGGAGTCCTCCCCCTCGAAGGGGTTGAGGTCGCCTCGGCCAACCAGGATCACCCCCGGTGGATCCCGGTCGAACCGTTCGAGAAACTCCCGCCGCCGCTGCTCGAGTCCGCCGATGGCCACCGAGAGCCGCTCGCCGGTGAGAAAGAGATGGTGGAAGGGATAGCGGGTGACCGGATGGCGGTCGGCGAGGAAGTAGATTCCCGGTCCCAGGCCCCAGACCAGCAGCGACTCGCCCGGCGCGCTGGCCCGGGCCACCACCCGGGCGACCTGCTCTTCGAGCGCGGGCTCGAAGCTGCCCTGCGCGATCCGGCGCAGGTAAGCATCGCGACCGATGGCGCCCGTGCGGTAGGCCCAGGCCGCCTGGAGCTGGGGGTCGCCGGTCCAGCGGCCCAGCTCGCCGGCGGCCACCACGACCAGCAGCAGCAGGCCGGCGGCGGCCAGGACGCGGCGGCGGCCGCCCGCGCCGAAGGACTCGCCGAGCCAGGCGATCCCGCCCCCCGCCGCCACCGCGAAGGCGGGCACGGTCAGCAGGTAGTGGTAGTTGGCCATCTGCCCCTGGATGATCACCACCACCACCGGCAGCAGCAGCCAGGGCAGCACCCAGGCCAGCAGGCGATCCCGCCCCCGGGCCAGCCTGAGCAGGCACAGCCCCGCGCCGACCACCGCCGTGGGAATTCCGAACCACACTCCTCGGGGAACCCAGGCGATCACGTGGCCCCAGTTGCGGAACTCCGCGGTGACGTGGTGGAAGACCCGCGGGAAGACGAACACCGCCTCGTAGAACTCCCCCACCCCGCCTCGCAGGGCGAAGTAGACGAAGGCGGGGACCCAGGCCAGCACCATCCCCGCAGCGAGCAGAAGGCCCCGCCGGACCCACGCCATCGGCTGCCGGGGCTCGAGCCACAGCCAGGGCCAGATGGCAGCCAGCGCCAGGGCGGGCATCTTGAACTGGCCCGCCACGCCGATCAGCACGCCCACCCACAGGGCGCGGGAGGCGCGCTCGCCCGCGTCCAGGCTCAGCCAGGCGGCTCCGAGCACGGGCAGGGCGAGCCACAGCTCCCCCTGGGCCCTCGACCAGTAGCCCTGCCACTGGGGCGCCCACAGTCCGGTCGGCAGCAGCAGGGCGGCGATCAACCCCGCCCAACGCCCCCACAGCCGCCGCGCCAGGGCGAAGGCCAGCAGGCTCTCGGCCGCCAGCACGAGGCCCTCGAGCAGCCACACCGCCGGCACCCGCACACCGAAGAGGGCGAAGGCCAGGGCGTAGACGTGGGTCAGCCCCGGCGGCTTCTGGTCCCAGATGTCCCGATAGGGCAGCCATCCTTCGAGGCCCCAGCGGCCGAAGCAGGCGAACAGCCCCTGGTCGAGCCCCAGGGGCTCGCCGTAGCGCAACCACTGGAGAAACAGGAAAACACCGACCACCCCCAGCGCCGCGACGACGAAGGCCAGGCGCGGCAGGGCGGTGGTGGGGCCGGGGGGAGGGCTCGAGGAGGGTCGCGTATTCACGGTGGAGGATTCTAACGCGCCGTCGTGCTCCCCGTGCGCCGCCCCTTGACGACGATCCCGGCGCCCCTCGACAATCCCGCAGGCTTCCCCCACGATCCGGGGTGCCCGGAGGAAGGATGCCCCCGTCCACCCTCGACACACAGATCCGCCTGGCGGCCTTCAACTGGCTGGCCCGTCAGAACGCAGATCCCGAGCGACTGCTTTCCTGGCAGGCGCTGCGCGCCGGTTTCGAGTTCGGGGGACGCAGCATTCCGCTGATCAGCCAGAGGGGCATCTGGAAACCCGCCATCATCCCGGAAGTCCCTTTGTCGATCACCACCAGCCCGGGGAACCCCTACAAAGACGAGCTGACTGACGACGGCTTTTTGATATACCACTACTGCGGCAGCGACCCCAACCACCGCGACAACAAAGGACTCCGCAAGGCCTTCGAACAGCGGACGCCTCTCGTCTACCTGCATGGCGTGCTGAAAGGACGGTACCTGGCAGCCTGGCCGGTGTACGTCGTCGAGGACGACCCCCCGCACAGGCGCGTGGTCATCGCCTTCGACGAGCAGCCCGCGGTCGGTTCGATCCCGCAGATCTTCTCCGTGGACTGGACCCGGGGAAGCGATGCGGAGACGATTCGCCGCCGCTATGCAACGCGCAGCGTCAGGCAACGTTTGCATCAACGCACGTTTCGCGAGCGCGTCCTCGAGGCGTACCGGCACACCTGCGCCCTGTGCCGGCTGCGCCACGACCAGTTGCTCGATGCCGCCCATATCGTCCCGGACTCCGACGACCGGGGTGTCGCCCGCGTTTCCAACGGCCTGGCCCTGTGCAAGCTGCACCACGCCGCCTTCGACAACTACTTCATCGGGATCCGACCGGACCACATCGTGGAGGTGCGACCCGACGTCCTCGAGGAATCCGACGGCCCGATGCTCCTCCATGGCCTGAAGGAGATGCACCACCGGCGCATATCGGTTCCCCGGGCCGAACAGTACCGACCGGACAGCCGCCTGCTCGAAATACGCTACGAGAAGTTTCGCAAGGTGGGCTAGCCGCCCCCCCCGGCGCCACTCTTGCTTCTCCCCGGGGGCTTTCGACCCGGTTTTCCCGGTACCCGGGGCCGGCCGGCGTTTGCTTCAGGAACACCCGCCGCTGGCGGGCCGGCGCTCGCTGCCCCCCGAACTGCGGCCGTAGCTGCCGGGACCGTCGAGCAGCCCCCGGGTGCCGCGATAGAGGTAGAAGAAAGCCTGGCCCGGGGCGGGAGCCTGGCTGTCGCCGAAGCCTTCCGTGTCGGCGTCGGGGGAGTCGTCTTCGAGACAGACCACGGGGCCCAGGTCGCCGACACCGAGTTGGTCCACCGAGCCGCGAATCGCGTCGTAGCGCAGGGGACCCGACTCGTGCCGCCAGTGCAGCACCGTGGGAGCGGCCTTCGAGACCTCGATCCGCGGCGCCCGCCCGGCGTCGACCAGCCACAGCTCACCGAGCAGGTCGGGATTCTGTTCGGTGAAGTCCCCCACGCCCGAGAAGAGCACCCGTCCGGCATCGTCACCGATACCCAGGGAGCCGCCGGCCAGCGAGCCCACGTCTCCCAGCCCGCCGAGCAGCCCCGCCCGCAAGGCCGAGACCCGTTCGACACCGCCCCCCTGGGCCGGAACCCGGTAGAGATCCACCGGGGCGTCGGGATCGTCCTCGAAGAAGGGCGCGTCGGAGAAGAAGTACACCCACTGCCCGTCCCGGCTCAGCCGCACGCCTCCCGAGCCGCCCTTCGTCGTGTCGGTGAGCTGGCGCAGGGTGGGGCCTGCCGGCTCGTAGACGAAGATTTCGCTGTTGCCGTCGGCATTGGCGCCGGCCAGGTCCCCCGACGACGCGAAGGCGATGATGCCGCCGTCGTCGCTGATGTCCGGTGCGCGGGAGGGAGACGCCGAGTCGGTGATCTGCTCGACCGCGCCGCCCGAAGCCGGCACGCGGAAGATCTCGTAGCCGCCGTCGGCGTTACCGCCCGCCAGGTCGGCGTTGGATTCGAAGACCACCCACCCGCCGGCCGCGTCGATCCGCGCCCGGGCACTGGCGGTCCCCGCAGGTCCCGAGGTCAGGGCCGTCACCGCGTTGCCGGCGGTCGGGTCGAGGCGGAAGATCTCCCGCGAGCCATCGGGATTGCTGGCGTCGAGGTCCGCGTCGCTGTCGAAGACCACCACCGTCGCATCGGCGCTGACCGCCGGCCGCCGCGAAGCGGTACCCGCCCCGGCGGAGGTACGCTGGGTCAACCCCGAGCCGTCGGCCTGGACGCTGAAGATCTCCTCCGACCCGTCCAGGTTCGCCAGCCCGCCGCCCGGGTTGCTGTCGGCGCTGAAGTAGATCGTGCCCCCGTCGCTGAGGACCGGGCCGGCCGGGGTGCCGCCCCCGAGGCTGGTGATCTTCTCGGAGGGCGCCCCGGGCGGCTGCTGGCGCCACAGGTCGCCCCCGCCGAGCACACCGGTCCGGCGCACGAAGACCGCCAGGTCGCCGGGGCGCGAGAGCGTGGGCTCCTGATGGGAGGTCGTGTCCATCACCAGCAGGTCCCGCTCGCCGTTGCCGTTGCCGTCCATCACCCGCAGCCGCAGCTCACTGTCCAGGGCGTAGAAGGCGATCCGGCCGGCGCCCCCGGCGAAGGTGGGCAGGAACGAGCCGGCCTCGAGCAGGGTACTGGTCAACTGGGTCCGCCCCGTGCCGTCGCTGCCCACGCGGAAAATCTCGAAGTTGCCGTCGAGATTCGCGAAGAGGGTGCCGTGATTGGAGTGGTAGACCACCAGTTGGCCGTCGTCGCTGATCGACGGCGCCCGGGAAGCCGGATCGCCGGTCACGCCCAGGGCCACCTGGGTCTGGGTGAGCTGGCGCAGGCCCGTGCCGTCCCAGGCGATGGCGAAGATCTCGTCCCAGTGGTCCGGGTTGCCGCCCAGCGGGTCGCCGCTGGACTGGAAGGCGATGGTGGAGCCGTCTCCCGAAAGGGAGGCGGCCGGGGCGGCGTAGCCCGCCGCGGTGGTGGTGAGCTGGCGCAGACCCGTGCCGTCGGCCAGCACGGCGAAGACTTCGTCTCCCCGGTCCGGGTTGCCGCCCAGGGGATCGCCGTCGCTGACGAAGACGACGCGCGCCCCATCGTCGCTGATCGACAGGGAGTCGAAGCCTCCCGCCGTGAAATGGGTGAGCTGCACCAGGCCGGTGCCGTCGGCATCGACGGCGAAAAGCTGGGAGAGGTTGTCGGCGTTCTCCCCCAGGGGGTCGGTGTTGGCCACGAAGACCACCCGGGAGCCGCTCCCGGCCAGGGCCACCAGTCCCACCCCGCCTCCGTCCGGGGCCGCCTCGTGGGTCAACTGCCGGGTTTCCGTACCGTCGCTGCGGTAGAGATAGAGCTCCGAACCCCGATCGTGGTTCTCGCCCACCAGGTCGGCCGGCGAGGGAAAGGCCAGCCAGACGCCGTCGTCGCTGACCGAAACCAGCGCCGCCGAGCCCCGCTCCACCGCCGTCAGGGCCTCGGCCGCACCGCTGGCGGCGTCGAAGCGCACCACTTGGAAAGCGTGGGAGGGGTTCTCCCCGGCCAGGTCCGCCGAACTGCCCGTGTAGACGAAGGTGCCCGCGTCGTCCAGGACCGGGGGGCCGGCCACGGTGGTCTTGACATCGGTGACCTGCACTACGGTCTGGCCCGCGGCCGGCGGGCCCGCCGGCCAGGCCAGGACCACTCCGGCCAGGATCCCGCAACCGTTCGCCACCACCCGCCACCGACGGTTCCTTTTCTCACCCATCTTCGGATCTCCTCCGGCATCCGCCCTAATCTACGCCCAACTGGCCCGGAAGGGAGTTTTCGCTATGATGGCCGGATCCCTCGCAGCCCCCGGCGGAGAAAGCCATGGCGTGGAAGTACAGCGAGAAAACCACCCGTCTGTTCATGGACGCCGTCCGGGGCAGGCCGGGCACCCACATGGGTGAAATCGAGGATCCCGACGGCTTCGGCGAGCATGGCTCCATCGCCTGTGGTGACGCTCTGCGCTTCACTTTCCGGGTCGAGCGACACCCCCGGGATCCGACCCTCGACCGGATCACCGAAGCCCGCTACCTGACCTTCGGCTGCACCTCCGCCATCGCCGCCTCGGAAGCCCTCTGCGCGATGATCGAAGAACGTCACTGCACGCCCATCGAGGCCCTGGAGATCAGCAACCAGGACATCGTCGACTACCTCGAAGGACTGCCCCAGGAAAAGATCCACTGCTCGGTGATGGGAGCCGAAGCTCTCGATGCGGCGGTGTTCAACTGGGCCCAGAAGCGCGGGGTCGACTTGGCCAAGCTGGGCATCGACATCCAACCCCACGAGCAGGAAGAGGGGCGGATGGTCTGCAAGTGCTTCGGACTGACCGAACCCTACCTCAAGCGCAAGATCGAAGAGTTGCAGCTCAAGACCATCGCCGACATCACCGGCGCCGTGAAGGCCGGCGGAGCCTGCATGTCCTGCCACCACGCCCCGGGTGGACTGCAGGATCTGCTCGACGAGGTGTGGGGGCCGCGGCCGACACGGCTCAAGGAACTGCCGCTGCTCCCCGGCGGCCACGCGGCCGCCCGGCCGCGAGAGGCGGCGCCCGACCCGAGCGACTCGCCCTACCGTTTCGCCAAGCGGATCGAACAAGCCATCGAGCAGGCGGTGCGTCCCACCCTGGCCCGGGACGGCGGCGACATCGAAATCGTCGACATCAAGGGCAAGCTCGTCTATTGCCGGCTCTCCGGTGCCTGTGCGAGTTGCATGAGTGCCGGCCGTACGATGAAGATGCTCGTCGAACAGGCCCTCAAGGACCGGGTCGACGAACGGATCCGGGTGATCGAAGTCTGAGCCCGGCAAGGGAACGCGATGGAGATCATCTACGCCGACAACAACGCCACCACCCGGGTCGCCCCGGAAGTGCTCGAGGCCCTGCTGCCCTACCTGCGGGACGATTACTTCAATCCTTCGTCGATGTACGAGGCGGCGCGCTCCGCCGCCGCCGCGGTGGACGCGGCCCGTCGCAGCGTGGCCCGCAGCCTGGGAGGCGTGGCGCCCCGCGAGATCCTCTTCACTTCCTGCGCCACCGAGTCCAACAACACGGCGATCCTCGGCTGCGCCAAGGCCCGGCCCGAACGGCGACACATCATCACCACGCGGGTCGAGCACCCCGCCGTGCTCACCGTCTGCCAGGCTCTCGAACGCGAAGGCTACGAGCTGAGCTGGATCGGCGTCGACCGGGACGGCAGGATCGACCTGGACGCGTACGTGCGGGCCCTGCGTCCCGACACCCTGCTGGTCAGTGTGATGCACGCCAACAACGAAACCGGCGTGATCTTTCCCATCGAGCGGCTCTCCCGGCTGGCCAAGGAGACCGACCCGGAGATCCTCTTCCATACCGACGCGACCCAGACCGCGGGCAAATTGCCGCTGGATCTCAAGCGCGCCCTGCCCCACGTGGACCTGCTCTCCTTTTCAGGACACAAGATCCACGCCCCCAAGGGGGTCGGAGCCCTTTTCATCCGTCGTGGCACTCCCTGCCGCGCCCTGCTGCTCGGCGGGCACCAGGAGGAGGGTCGCCGGGGCGGCACCGAGAACGTGGCTTTCGTGGTGGGCCTGGCTCGCGCCCTGGAAGTGGCCGTGGCCGGTCATGCCGAGGACGACGGCCGGATCACCGCCCTGCGCGATCGGCTGGAGTCGGCCCTGCTCGCGCGCATTCCCTTCGCCCGCGTCAACGGCGCCGGCGCCGAGCGCCTGGGCAACACCTCGAACCTCTCCTGCCACTTCATCGAGGGCGAGGGGATGCTCTACCAGCTCAGCGCCCACGGCATCTGCGCGTCCAGCGGCTCGGCCTGCACCTCCGGCTCCCTCGAGCCCTCCCACGTGCTCCGGGCGATGGACGTCCCCTTCACCGCGATGCACGGATCGGTGCGATTCAGCTTTTCACGCTACAACAGCGAGCGGGACGTCGAACGCATCGTCGAGGTCTTTCCGGGCATCGTGGCCAGCCTGCGCCGCCTGTCGCCCTACTGGGACCAGCAGGCCGACCGCCCCCGGCCCGACGCCATGGCGATGCTCGAGCCGGGCGGCGCGGCGAGCGCCCCATGAAGACCCTCGTGCAGGTGCTCGGCGCCCTGCCCCTCTTTTCCCGCCTGAGCCCCGACGAACTCGGCCGGCTCGCCGCCCTGGGAGGGGTCCAGCGCTACGAAAAGAACCAGGTGATCTTCAACGAGGGCGAGCCGGGAGTCGGCTTCCACGTGGTGCTCGGAGGCCGGGTCAAGGTCTTCAAGTCCAGCGCCGAGGGACGCGAGCAGATCCTGCACATCTGGACTGCCGGGGAGATCTTCGGCGAGGTGCCGGTGTTTGCCGGCGGCTCCTACCCGGCCTCCGCCCTGGCCCTCGACGCGGTGCGCACCTTCTTCCTGCCTCGGGACGGCCTGCTGACCTTCCTCCGCCAGCGCCCGGAACTGGCCCTCAAGCTGCTGGCGGCCCTGGCCCGGCGGCTGCACCACTTCGCCGGGGTGATCGAAGACCTCTCCCTGCGGGAAGTCCCCTCCCGCCTGGCGGCCTACCTGCTCGACCTGCACGCAGTGGAAAAAGGCGCGCAGCCGGTGGTGGAGCTGGAGATTTCCCGCGGCCAGCTCGCCAGCCTGCTGGGCACGATTCCCGAGACTCTCTCGCGCATCTTCAGCCGCCTGGCCCGCGAAGGTCTGCTCGAACCCCTCTCCGCCCGCCGCCTGCGCCTGCTCGACCCGGAGGCCCTGGCCCAGCTCGCCGACCGCCACCGGGGAAAGCCGTAAGGAACGGCACGCCCCGACAGGACCGCCCTCCACCGCCGGCTCTCATCCCTGGATGAAGGAGGTCTCGTCGGAGGCCAGCGCCTGGGGGGCGTCAATCGCCTTCGAGAAGCGGGGTTGGAGGGCATGGAGCCGCTCGCTTCCGCGGGGCGTGCGACGAGCCCTCGCCCACCGCCCCGAACCTGCTGACACGCTCCCCGCGGATCACTCCTCGACGGCCTGAACCCGGACCCGCCCGCCCGTGGCCTCCGTCAGCGCGGCGATCAGCGCGCCCGCCTTCGAACGCAGGGCCCGCACTTCCAGCCGCGGGCAGTCTCCGAACTCCCGCTCCACGCCGCGCAGCCACGCGCCTTCCCGCGCCAGCACCGCCTCGACCGTCCCCAGGTCCTCCCACCGGCAACGCAACTCCAGAGCCTGCTCGAGCCACACCGCGCGCCGGGGCGCGGCGGCCAGGGCATCCCGAGCCGCTTCACCATAGGCCCGCACCAGCCCGCCGCTGCCCAGCTTGGTGCCGCCGAAGTAGCGCGTGACCACCACCAGCGCCTGGTACACCCCCGCCCCTTCGATGGCTCCCAGAATCGGCGGGCCGGCGGTGCCGGGGGGCTCGCCGTCATCGTCGTAACGTGTGCTGTCGCGACCCGGCGCTCCCACCCGCCGGGCCCAGCAGTGGTGGGTCGCATCGTGGTATCGGCGCCGTACCTGCAGGAGTCCGGCGGCCGCCTGCTCCCGGTCCGAAGCCGGAAGGACCTGGCCGATGAACCGCGACCCCTTGACCTTGATCTCGATCTCGGGTCCGCGCTCCACGGCCAGGTAGCGGTCCTCCTCGCGGCCCATGCGACCCTCAGTCGGCGGCCGCCCGACGGGAGAAAGCGACGATGAACACGCAGAGCGCGACGAGGGTCAAGATGCCGGCGATCTCGCCCGTCGCACCGCGGAAGCTGGCGTCGTCGAGCAGGTGCACCACGGCCTTGGCCCGGGTGCTTCCCGTCGATCCCTTGATCACGGCGTTGGCGATGGCATCCACCACACCGATGATCGCCCCGCCGGCCATCAGCCCCGACGCGATCAACACGCCGCGATCGCTGCGCAGGCGGGAGACCTCTTCACTTTCTCCCGCGCCCCGCCGAGCCACCAGCCAGGAGAGGATGCCGCCGAGAAGCACCGGCGTGTTGAGCTCCATCGGCAAGTACATGCCCAGGGCGAAGGCCAGGGCGGGTACCCCCGCCATGCGCAGGATCATCGCCAACAGCACGCCGATGCCGAACAGGTACCATTGCAGGGGCTGCGAGACGGCACCGAAGATGCCGACCAGGATCTCCTTCATCGCCGAGGCCTGGGGCGCCGGAATCGCTCGCGTCCCGAAACCCTGGGAAGGATCCGCCTGGGCCATGACCCACAGGGCCAATCCGCAGAACACCGCCGCGACCAGGGTGCCGAGGAACTTCAGCGCGAGTTGCCGCGAGGGCGTGGCCCCGATCCAGTGGCCGATCTTCAGATCGGAGGCCAGGGCGCCGGAAGCGGCGAGAGCCGTGCAGACCACGCCCCCGATCATCATCGTGACGAACATCCCCATGCCGCCGCTCAGACCCATCTTGAGCATCACCACGCCGGTGATGATCAGCGTCAACATGGTCATCCCCGACACCGGGTTGGTACCCACGATGGCGATCGCCCGGGCCGCGACCGGCGCGAAGAGGAAGGCGATGACCATCACCAGCAGGGTGCCCACCACCGCGTAGCCCAGGGAGCTGGCCGCGCCGATCCCGAAAGAGAAGAAGAGAAGCGCCGCCAGGGCGAAGATCACCAGGCCCACGATGGTGGTTCGACCGCCGAGGGAGCGGTCGACGCGAGGCACCTCCGTCGCCGCGCGGGTGTCCTGGTGACGCATACCCGCGATGTTGGCCACGATCGAGCGGATCATCGAGGGCAGCGAAGAGACGATCCCCAGGATCCCGGCGCCGGCGATGCCACCCACACCGATGATGCGCACGTATCCGGTGAAGACCTCGTCAGGGCTCATCCGGCCGATGGGCACCGCGCCGGGGGGCAGGACGATGCTCACGTGCTGCCCGATGGCATGCACCACCGGCACCAGCACGAAGTAAGAAAGGAACGATCCGGCGCAGATCACCGCGGCGTAACGCAGACCGACGATATAGCCGATGCCCACGATCGCCGCATTGTTCAGCACCCGGAGCTGGAGAAAGTGGCGGGAGAGCAGGTTGCCGAGCCCCACGGCATGGAAAGAGATCTCCTCGGCCATGGCGTGGAAGGTCGTGACCAGTCCGTCATAGAGCGCGCCCAGGCCGGCGGCCATGGCCAGGATCTTCGCCTGGCCTCCGACTCGCTCGCCGGAAAGCAGGATTTCGGTGGTGGCGGTCCCTTCGGGCCAGGGGAAACGGCCGTGCATTTCCACCATGAAGTGATAGCGCAAGGGGATCAGGAAGAGAATGCCCAGGCACCCCCCGAGGAAGGAAACGACGATCACCTGCAGCATGGTGGGCTGCGGGACTCCGGATCCGGGCACCGCCGAGAGCATGTAGAGGGCGGGAATGGTGAACACCGCACCGGAGACCACGTGGGACGAGTTGGCGCCGATGGACTGAATGATCACGTTTTCGAGCAGGGTGCTCTTGCGGGCGAACAGCGGCGAGAGGCCGATGGCCAGGATCGAGATGGGAATCGCCGCCTCGATCCCCTGCCCCACCTTCAACGCCAGGTAAGCGGCCGCCATGGAAAACACCGCGCAGAAGATCAGCCCCAGGGTCACCGAGCGAAGCGTCACCTCCGCCACACCGGACTCGTCGGGAATCACCGGCACGTAGTGCTCACCGGGAGCCAGTTCCCTCCTCGCGTTGTCCGGCAGGCCCTTGATCTCGTCCCCGGCAGCGTGACTCATCGGCTCTCCTTCCCGCGCCGCCTCTCCGGGCGGCGGACGGCACACTCTACCACCACCGACCTTCCGGCTGACGGGGACCACCCGGGGCCGCTATATTGCGCCTCGTGTCTGACTCCCCGACGGCCGGCTCCGACCCCGCGCGCTCCCTTCCCCGGGGTGTGCTGACCCGCCTCTTCCTGCGCAATACCGGCGCCAACCTGGCTCTGCGCGTGATCGCGGCGGCCATGGGCCTGTGGGCCACGGCCTGGGTGATCCGGGTCTACGGCAACGAGCGCTTCGGCCTCTTCGCCCTCGCGTTGCAGCTCTCCGGCCTGGTGGGCGCCCTGGCCCCCGGACTGGCCGGCGCCTATACACGGGAGATCGCCGCCCTCGCCGGGCGCGGACAGACGGCGGCCTTGCGGGCCCTGGTACGCCTGGCCACCCGGTGGCTGGGAGCCCTCGGACTGTTCCTCGGCGGCGCCCTGGCCCTCTTCGCCTGGGCCGGCGGCGTGGGCCTGTTCCGTCTTCCCCCGTCCCTCCTCGCGGAAGGGCGGCTGATCTTCGCCCTGGCGGGCCTGCTGCTCGCCCTGCGCTTCGTGGGCAACGTCTTCGGCGACACCCTGGCCGGGCTCCAGGAATACCCGCGCCTGGCCCTGGTGCGAGGCCTGGCCGCCATCGCGGGTTCGGTGGCCACGCTCCTGGTCGCCCGGGCCGCCGGCCCCCTGTGGCTGGTCCTCGCCGCCCTGGCCGGCGTTCGCGCGGCGGAGGCCCTGGCCCTGGCCCTGGTGGCCGGATCCCGCCTGCCACGCCCCGCGGGTCCCCCCCCACCGCCTTCCCGGGAGTGGCTGCGCGCCCTGTGGCGGGTGGGCGCCCCCCTGGCCCTGATGCAGCTCGCCTCGCTGATTTTCTACCAGACCGACCACGTCATCCTCGGCGTCCTGGTCTCGGCCGAAGCGGTCACCTGCTATCACGTCACCGCTCGCCTGCACAACCTGGTGCGCGAGTTCCAGGGCACCCTGGGGTCGGCCCTGATGCCTCTGGTCGCCCGGGAAGCCGCCCGGGGCAATCGCTCGGCCATCGAGCAGGTACTCTACCGCGGCACGCGCTACCACCTGGCCCTGGTCCTGCCCGTGGTCGGCACGGCGATGATCTTCTCGGGCGATTTCCTGCGGATCTGGCTCGGCGCCGAGTGGGAGCGATGGGCGCTGCCCTCGGCCGTCTTCGTCAGCTACTGGGCTTTCGCCGGATTGACCAACTTTCCCGGCCAGAGCGCCATCGCCCAGGCCCAGGTCCGCCGCCTGTCGGCCATCGCCATGGTCGCCGCCACGCTGAACCTGGCCCTGTCCGTGGCCCTCGCTCCCCGTTTCGGCGTGGCCGGGGTCGTGGCGGGCACGCTGGCCGGCTACGCCCTGGCCTTGCCTCTGCAATTCCGCCTTGTCTTCCCCCCCCTGGGCATCGAAGCCGGCAGGTTTCTGCGAGAGGTCGTGCTGCGCGTCTATCCGGCGGGCTTCGTGGCCGCGGGGATGGTGCTCTTCCTGCGCCGCCTGCTGCCCGCCCCCGGGGGCCTGCTCTCCCTGCTGGTCCAGGGGGCCCTGTCGGGGGCGATTTTCAGCGGGTGGCTCGCCCTGAGCGCCTGGTGGTGGCCCAGGCGGGCGGCATAGGGCCGCTACAGGAGCCGCTGGATCGCTTCCCGGGCCACGTCGACGTGGCGCTCTTCGGTATGAGTCTGGCCGATGCTCATGCGCAAGACGAAGCGATCGTTCAGCCGGGTGTGGGTCAGGTAGAGCTGGTCGCTGGCATTGAGCCGATCCAACAGCCGCTCGGAGGCCGCGTCACCCTCGCGATGCCGGAAGCACACCAGGTTGAGTCGACAGGGAGCGGCGAGTTCCAGGTCGGGATGGGCCTCGATCCATTCGGCGAAGTCCCGGGCCAGTTCCACGTGGCGGCGGACGTGATGCCGCAAACCTTCGACGCCGTAGTGCCGGATCACGAACCACAACTTCAGGGCCCGAAAGCGACGCCCGAGGGGTATTTGCCAGTCACGATAGTCGATCACCCGCCCCGACTCGGAAGCCCGGTTGCGCAGGTACTCGGGCACCACGCTCAGGGCCTCGACCAGGGCCCGACGGTCGGCCACGTAAAAACAGTCGCAGTCGAAGTTGGTGAACATCCACTTGTGAGGATTGAAACAGTAGCTCGCGGCAGCCTCGAGCCCGTGGTGGATCCAGCGGAACTCGGGGCAGAGGGCCGCGGTGCCCGCCATCGCCGCGTCCACGTGAAGCCACGCGTCCTCCCGCCGGGCCAGGGCGCCGATCGCGTCGAGGGGATCGAAGGCCAGCGAGGAAGTGGTGCCGACGGTCGCCACGACGAAGAAGGGAACGCGCCCGGCCGCCCGGTCCGCCGCCATCGCCTCGGCCAGGGCCGCGGGTCGCATGGCGAAGTTCTCGTCCACGGGAATGCGCCGCAGGGCCTGCCGGCCCAGCCCGGCGATCTCCATCGCCTTGTCCACCGAAGAATGGGCCTGGGTCGAGGCGTAGGCCACCAGGGGCCCCTCGGCGGACGCCGTCGCGCGATGGCGGGCTGCCAGCAGGGCGCAAAGGGTCGCGCTGGAAGCCGAGTCCTGGATCACGCCGCCCCCCTCGCCGCTGGAGTGGAACGCCCGGGGCAAGTCGAGCATCTCCACGATCCAGTCCAGCACCAGGGTCTCGATCTCGGTGCAGGCGGGGCTGGTGGTCCAGAGCATGCCCTGGACGCCCAGGCCGGCGGAAAGGAGTTCTCCGAGAATCGACGGAAAAGAGACATTGGCGGGGAAAAACGCGAAAAACGTCGGCGACTGCCAGTGGGTGATACCCGCCAGGACCTTCTCTTCGAGATCCCCCAGCACCTGTCCGAAATCCTCCCCCCGCAGGGGCGGGTGTTCGGGCAGGGCGGCCCGGACGGCGCCGGGCTCGACACGGGAGAGCACGGGCAGGGCCTCGACCCGCTCGTGGTAGTCCGCAATCCAGTCGATCAACTCCCGGCCCCAGCGCCGGAACTCCTCGGACGTCATGTGAAAGCCCTGCTCGCGCCGCTTTTCGCTCACCCGCCGGCCTCCTCGTCGCGCCCCATGCGCGAACCGGACTCTACCCCCGAGACCGCATCCGGAACAAGCCCGGACACCGCCGAGCCGGGCCGCACTCGTCGCCGCTCAAACTGCACTCTTGACGTGGCTTGGAAACCTCTGTCACCGTACATCACACGAGGGGAGTTCCCGGCGAAGGCACGCCGGAAGAACGCGGAAGAAATGGTGAGTCGAGGGGCAGAGATCCGCCGCGAGGAGCTTGTCGAAGCGCTCGAGCAGACCGGCGGCAACCGGCTGCAAGCCGGTCGTCTGCTCGGGATCTCCCGCGCCACCATCTATCGCTGGATGGAACGCTGGGCGATCGACACCGATTTCCTGCGGGTGGTCGCGGGACGCTGGGAGGTCATCGACCTGCTGGGCCGGGGCAGCCAGGGCACGGTGCTCCGGGTCAAGGACGGCCGCGGAGAACTGGGCCGCAAGGCCCTCAAGCTGCTCCGGGCAGAATCCCGGGAAACCGGCGCGTTCGAGGCTCTCGCCGAGGAATACAGGGTGCTCTCCCTGCTCCGCCATCCCTCGCTGGTGGGCGTCCACGATTTCGGCACCGACCCCGCCGCGGCGGGCCGTCCCTACCTGGTCATGGACCTGGTGGAGGGCCGGCCCTTCGCCGAGGCCTGTCGGGGTCGTCCCCTGTCGTTCATCGCCGCGGCCCTGGTGTACGCCCTCGAAGGCATCGACCAGCTTCACCGCCATGGTCTGCTCCATCGGGATCTCAAGAGCAGCAACATTCTCGTCGAGGCCGAAGCCGAAGCGGCGGCTCCCGCGGCCGTGACGGTGATGGACCTGACCCTCGCCCGACGACACAGCGGCACGGCGCCGCCGCCGGCCGGCAGTGTCGGCCATATCGCCCCCGAGGTCTTGCTCGGGCAACCGCCCACCCGGGCCAGCGATCTCTTTTCCCTGGGAGTCGTCCTCTACCAGACCCTCACCGGTGACCTGCCGCTGGCGGATCCTGCGACGGGAAGCGCCGCCCGGCCCCTCCCGCCTTCCCGCGTGCGCCCCGACGTCCCCGAGGAGTTCAGCGTCCTGGCGCTGCGGCTGCTCGAGATCGACCCCGCCCGGCGCTTCGCCGACGCAGGCGAGGTGATCGATGCCCTGGCCCCCTGGACGGGATCGCAGCCCCTGCTCCTGGCGACCCACGAAGCCTCCCTGGTGGGACGCGAGGAGGAACTCACCCGGGCGCTGACCGCGCTTCACGCCTCGCCCTCCGAAGTCGAGGAGGGCCGGCCGCCGCTGCTTCTCCTCGAAGGCGAGGGCGGCATCGGAAAATCCCGTTTCATCGAAGCCCTCATCGCGGAACTGCGCGTCCGGGGCGTGGCGATCGCCCACACGGCCTGCCACGCGCCGATCCGCTCGGCCCTGGCCCCCATCGGCGACATCATCGATCGGCTCTTCGCCTCGGCCGACGCCGGGGACGCTCTCGCCCGGGAGCTTCTCGATCGGCACAGTTCCTGCCTCGAAGGTCTCTTCCCCCGCCCCGCGGTACTCGGCCCCCGCACGAGTGAACAGCAGATCGCGGTCAGCCGTTTTCACCTGGTCGACGGCCTGATCTCGCTGCTCTGCGAGTTGGCCGCGGCACGCCCCCTGGTCCTGGTCTTCGACGACCTGCATCTTGCCGACCCGCTACTGCTGGACTTCCTCTGGCACCTGGCCCGGCGCGCCCGCCGGCTGCCGCTCCGCCTGCTCGCCGCCGCCCGCCCGCTGGGCGACGACACACGGCCCTGGAAGAAGGGCCTGGCCGTCGAGGGACTGGTGGACGAGATGCGCCTGACACCCCTCGATGCGGCGAGTGTGCACGAGCTGGCGGCCCAGCGCCTCGGCCCCGCCCGCGCGAGCTTCATCGCGCGGCAGCTCTGGTCGGCCAGCGGCGGACACCCGCTCTTCGTCCATCAGCTCCTCGAGGAACTCGCCGAACGCACGATCGAGCGCGAGGGGGTCGAACCCAGCGGCCTGCCCCGGACGCTGGAGGAGGCCATCCGGGCCCGGCTCGAGAGACTCGACGAGCAGGACCGCGACATCCTCTCCGCCCTGGCCGCCGCCGGCCGGGAGGTCGACGAGGCGGAACTCGAGGCCGTGGCGGGCCATCTCTCCCGGGCCCGCGTGCTGGACCTGGCGCAGCGGGGCCTGCTCCGCCATACCGGCGACGGTCGCCTGGACCTGGCCCACGCCTTTCTGCGGGAAGCGTTGCTCGAGGGCCTCGACGCCGCCCAGCGGCGCCGCTGGCACCAACGCTGGGCCGAGCATCTCCGCGGTCACGACGAGGACGCCGTGCTCCTGGCCGAGCAGAGCCTGGCCGCCGCGGAGGGAGCGGGCGCGCAGGGCGACCTGCTGGCCGCCGCCGAGCAGCTCTTCGAACGCTGGCAGTATGCGGGGGCCGCCCGCTTCTTCCAGGCCGCCCTCGACCGGATGGCCCCCGAAGATCCGGCCCGTCTCGAGGTCTATCCGCGCCTGGCGCGGGCCTGGCGGGAAGCCCACGACGCCGCGGCTCTCGAAAAGGTCTGCCGGGACTGGGTGGAGACCGCCGAACGTCTCGATGATCTCGCCGCTCGCTCCACGGCCCTGAGCAAGCTGGCCTCCGCACTGCGCGAGAGGGGCCGGGGCGAGCAGGCCGAGCGCACGGCCCGCGCCGCGATCGAACTGGCGGAAAAGGCCGACGATCCGCGGGCCGCGGCCCTGGCCAACAAGGTCCTGGCCTCGATCCTCTGGGCCCGCTGGGACCATACCCTCGCCCTCGAACCTTTCGAGCGCGCCCTGCAACTCGCCGAGCAGACCGGAAACCGCCGGGAACTGGCCTACGGCCTGCAGGACGTGGCCCTGCCCTACGCCATCACCGGCCGCAGCGCCGCCGCCATCGAGGCCACGCGCAAGGCCCAGAAGATCTTCCACGAGCTGGGGGACAGGATCTGGGCCCTGCTGGCCCGCACCAACGAGACGCTGGTCTTCACCCGCCTCGGCGACTTGCAGGCCGCCCGGCGACTGAGCGAATCGCTGATCGAAGAGCTTTCAGAGGTTCCCGGAATTCCCGTCGAACTGGCGATGGAAAACCTGGTTTTCCTCTTCAACCGCATGGGCCTGTACGAACGAACGCTGGAAGTCGGGCAGAGGCTGATCGAACACTCGGCCATCGTCGGACGCCACGGTCCTCGCATCGCCGCCCTCCTGGCCATGGGAGAAGCGCTGACCCACCTGGGCGACACCCGCGCCGCCCGCGAGCACAACCGCCTGGCGCGAGACCTGGCCGAAGCCCTCGGCGAAGAGCGGCAACGACTCTTCGCCGAGCTCGCGGTGGCGGCTGATCTGCGCCGGGCCCGCCGCCTCGAACAGGCCCGCCGGTGCGCCGAGCAGGTACGGCAGCAGGCCCTGCCCGCCGACGCCCACCGACAGCTCTTCCTCGCCACGGTCGAACTGGCCCGGCTGGCCCGGCTCGCCGGCGACCCCGCCCGGTCGCTGACCCTGCTCGACGAGGCAGACACCCAGCTCGGCGAGACCGGAGAGGACGGCCCGGCGCTGCGGGTTCAACTGCTCTGTGAACGCGCCTCGAGTTGGAAAGAGCTGGGCCAGGAGGGGTTGCTGCTGGCCTGTGCGGAGGAAGGTGCCGGACTCGCCGCCCGTCACGGACCGGTGGCCACCGAAGTCCGCCTGCTGACCCTGGCGGCGGAAACCTACGAGTCCCGGGGGGAGACCGCCCGTGCCGCCCTGCGACTGACACGCGCGGCCCAAACCCTGCGGGAAGTGGCCGGGGCGATCAGCGACGAATCCCGGCGCACCCTTTTCCTCTCCGATCCGGAACGCTCCGCGATCCTCTCGCGGGCCGACCGGCTGAGCAGCACGGGCCCCGGCGTGGATGCCGCGGGCACCCTGGCCCGTCTCTACGAAGTCTGTGAAGCGATCACCGAGGGCGGCCGACTCGAAGATCTGCTCGAGCGCGTGGTGGCCCTGGCCGTTGAATCCTGCGGAGCGGAGCGTGGCCTGCTGCTGCTGCGTGACGAGGGAGGCGGCGAATGGCTGCTCGCCGCCGGAACCGACCGGGGCGGAGGCCGCGGGGAAGGGCTCGAGTTCTCCCAGGCGGTGCAGGACCGTGTGGCGAAAGAAGGCGCCGTACTCATCGCGGACGTGCGCAGCGATCCCGACCTGGCGAGGGTGCCTTCGGTCAGCGCCCTGGGCATCCGCTCCCTGATGGGTGTGGCCCTGCGCATGGAAGGCCGCGACCTGGGCACGCTCTACGTCGACTCCCGGGCCAACCGCACGCTCTTCAGCGCCGAGGATCTGCGTCTGCTCAGGGCCCTGGCCGACCAGGCCGCCGTCGCCCTGGCCTACGGCCGGCTGGTGGGCAAGGTGACCCGGCAGCGCGACGCGCACTACAAGGCCGCCGCCCGCACCTACCGCTTCGGCGACCTGGTGAGTCGTTCCAAGAGCATGCGCCGGGTCTTCGAGCTGCTCGAGAAGGTGGCGGACACGGACGTTCCCGTGATCGTTCTCGGCGAATCGGGTACAGGCAAGGAGGTCATCTCCCGCGCCATGCACTTCTCCTCGAGGAGAAGCGAGAACGTCTTCCTCAGTGAAAACTGCGCCGCCATTCCCGAGACCCTGCTCGAGAGCATTCTCTTCGGTCACCGGCGCGGAGCCTTCACCGGCGCGGACCGGGACCGCCCCGGCCTCTTCGAACTGGCCAACGGCGGGACCCTGCTGCTCGACGAAGTCGGGGAAATGAGCCCCGGCCTGCAGGCCAAGCTGCTGCGTGTACTCCAGGAAAAGGAATTCCGCCCCCTCGGTAGCGACCAGGTCGTCTCCACGGACGTGAGAATCATCGCCGCGACCCACCAGGACCTCGGAGCCCGCGTGGCGGAAGGGACTTTTCGCCAGGATCTCTACTTCCGGCTCAACGGAGTGACGATTCAGCTCCCGCCCTTGCGCGAGAGGCGGGAAGACATCCCCCTCCTCGTGCGTCACTTCCTCGAGCGGGAGGCGGCCGCCGCGCGCCGACCGGTGCCCCGGATGACCGCAGCGGTGATGCGCCAGCTCTGCTCCCACGACTGGCCGGGCAACATTCGCGAACTCGAAAACACCGTCCGGCGCCTGCTGCTGGTCAGCGAGGGCGACCCGATCGGTATCGACGCCCTGGCCACCGACCCGCACTTCGCCCGTTCCTCGCCAGCCCCCTCCACCTCCGCACCCGAAAAAGCGGCGGGGGCCCCGGCGGCCGCATCCGACATCGAGGAGGCGCGCCGGCTCGAAGAAGCCCTCGAACAGGCCGGCGGCAACAGGGAGCAGGCCGCGGCACTGCTGGGTATCAGCCGCGCCACGCTCTATCGCCGCCTGCGCCGCCACCGCATCGGCCGCCACTGAGGGCGCCGGCCCGGGCCGGCGGAGACGGCTCTCGTCCTCCCCGCACCCCGGCCCATGGGCCGTCCCCCCGGGATGCCCCGGGTGACGAGGCTCGGCCGAACCCGCCCTGAGACACCCCCGCGACCCTTACCGGAACCGATGCGACCGTCTCAGTCTCAGAGGCTCCCTGTCTCGCTGACACAGGGCCCGTGAGACAGACCCAAAACGCTTTTTTGCAGGGGGTTACAGGTCTCGCGCGGCATGAGACACCCGCCATGGAGAGACAGAATCGCCCCCCTTGTCGCAAAGGCATCAAGTCTTTTTATAGCAACAACTTGAGACTGATTCAGACTTGGCAAGGAACTTGATATAGAGGAGGGTGGGTTCGGAAGGCATCGCACCATGAGCCCCTGAGCCCCGCAGCAGAAACCAGCCTTCACAGGCATCCATGGGGAGAAGGACCATGCAACGTAGACTCGGAATCCTGATTTCAACCCTCGCCCTGGTCGCTATCGCTGCCGGAATGGTATTCGGCGCCGTTCCCGAGCGGGTCAAGGTCTCGGCAGAGCTGGTCCAGCTCTTCGAGAACGCGGCGACCGACACGACCGGCGACGCCACGGTCCCGGTGGTGATTCAGCTCCGCGAGGGAGCCACGCTTCCCGCCGCCCTCGAGGGCCTGAGTGAAGACTTCCGCTCGACGCGGCTCGGAGCCATCACCGGTCGCCTCGACCGCCAGACTCTCGAGCGCCTGAGCCAGGCCGCCGATGTCCTGACCATCACCGAGGACCGCGTCTTGCGGGCCAACCTGGACGTCGCCCGCGCCGCCACCAACGCAGACATCGCCTGGCAGCGCTACGGCCACACCGGCCGCGGCGTGACGGTGGCGCTGATCGACTCCGGCCTGACCCCTGAAGCCGCCCTCCCCGAAGAGCGCGTGCTGGCCCGGGTCGACTTCGTCGAAGACGGCGGACAGGCTGTCGATGGTTTCGGCCACGGCACCCACATCGCCGGCATCGTCGCCGGTGACAAGGGCCTGGCACCGGAAGCCAACCTGGTGGTCCTGCGGGTGCTCGACGCCGAGGGGCGCGGCCGGCTCTCCGACGTCCTGGCGGCCATGGACTGGGTCATCACCCACCGCGAAGAGTACGGCATCCAGGTGGTCAACCTCTCTCTGGGTTACGCGCCGCGCATGTCCTTCCGCTACGACCCGGTCAACATCGCGGTCCGTCGCGCCTGGGCCGCCGGCCTGACCGTGGTGGCCTCCGCCGGTAACCGCGGCCGTGACGGCAGCATGACGATCAACGCTCCGGGCAACGATCCCCTGGTGATCACCGCCGGCGCGATGAACGACTTCAACACCATCGCCCGCGGCGACGACGAAGTGACGACCTACAGCAGCCGTGGTCCTTCCTGGGGTGACTTCGTGGTCAAGCCTGACCTGGTCGCTCCGGGCAACCGCATCGTCGGCCCGGTGGCTCCCGGTTCGACCCTGGCCACCGAGCACCCGGAAAAGCTCACCGACGAAGGCATCGAGCTTTCCGGAACCAGCATGGCGGCCGGCGTCGTCAGCGGTGCCGCGGCCCTGCTCCTCGAGCGCCATCCGAACATGACCAACGACGCGGTCAAGGCCGTACTGATGCGTTCTGCCGAGAAGCTCGAGGGCGTGGACGTCTTCGCCCGCGGCGCCGGCTACATGGACGTGGAAGCGGCCATGGAACTCTCCGACGAAGTGGCCGGTATCGGTCACTTCAACTCCAGCTCCCCCCTGGTGGCACGGCACCCTGCCGGCGTCAGCCTCTACCTGATCACCCCCCGTGACGGCCGCCCGGCTCTGCTCACCGGCTTCGACAAGGTCTACGGTGACGGCGCGGTTTGGGGCGACGGTATCCTCTGGGGCGACGGCATCCTCTGGGGTGACATGGCCGCCTGGGCCGACGGCATCCTCTGGGGCGACGGTATCCTCTGGGCCGATACGGCTCCGGGCACGATCGAGGACTAGACCGACGCCGGGGGCCATTCCGAGGGCACCGGCGGGCTTCCAACCCCTCTCGCCGACCTGAGACCCACTCCTAACCCCTCGAACTCACCCCCAGTCATCGCTCCCGGCGTCATCGACAACAGGGGCCCGGCCAAGCCGGGCCCCTTTCTTTCGTTCCGTCGCCCCCACCGGCGAAAAGCCCCCCCAGAAGACACCCGTCGGCGGAACCGGTCTTTTCGAACGGCGGAAGAGGCTTGCGAAGCGGGCTGCTAGGGAACGAGCTGGATCAGGTCGATGTTCGGCAAGTATCGAGCCAGGGCCGCGATCAACAGAACCAGCCCGGCACAAACCCAGCTCTCGGGATCCACCAGGGCGAACTTCACCGGATCGTCATCGAGCTCCCCGCGGTGCGCCAGGAACCAGATCCTGGTGATCCAGTACAGCAGCAACGGCGCCGCCAGCCAGAGCACGAAAGGCTCCTCGTAGTTCATCCGCACGCGGTCACTGTTCAGGTAGAGGGCGAAGACCAGCACGGCGATGTAGCCCGCGGCCGGCCCCATGCTGGCCACCATCTCCAGGTCGCGGCGGAGGTAACCCCGGCGCCCGATCTTCTCGTCACGTCCCCCTTCGAGAGCCAGCAGTTCCGTATACCGCTTGGCCATGGCCAGGGAAAAGAAGAGAAAGGTCGAAAAAGCCAACAGCCACGCGGAAATCTCGATGCCCATCGCCACCCCACCCGAGAGCAGCCGCAAGGTGTAGAGCCCGGCCAGGACCAGCACGTCGATCACCGGACGGCGCTTGAAGGCGTAGGAGTAGCCCAGGCTGAGCAGAAAATAGAAGCCGAGCAGGCCCACGAAGATCGGCGGCGTGGCGATCCAGGCCAGACCCGCCGAAACAGCGAGCAGCGCCACGACCAGAAACGGCCCCCAGTAGAGGGGCAGGTCGCCCCGGGCGAAAGGCCGGCGGCGCTTGCTGCGATGACGCCGATCCGCGTCGAGGTCCACCAGGTCGTTGAGCACGTAACCGGCGGACGCGCAGAGGCTGAAGGCGACAAAAGCGAAGATCCCCGCCAGCGCCTGGGACGCAGCCGGCAGATCGTGCCCCATCAAAGCCGGCGCCAGGATCAGGGCGTTTTTCGACCATTGGTGGGGGCGCAAGGCGGCCACCAGAGCCTTCAGGCGCGCAGGCCGGCGACAGATCGTCTCACCCCTGCCCTCCGTCAGCGCTCGAGCGCGCCTCGCCATCGAGCCGGAAGGTGCGACGAGAAAGGCCCTGCGAGCCACGGCGAAGACAGCCAGGTCGGCGGTGGAATCTCCGACATAGTCGAAGCCCCCCCGCCCGAAACGTCCCTCCAGCACCGCAGCCTTGGCGGCACCCTTGAGGTTCTCCTCGTCCCCCGTGGCCAGCACCTCGTCGAAGAGTCCCAGGTGCGCGGCCACCTCGAGGGCGACACTCTCGTGGGCCGCGGTGACCAGCAGCACCGGACGTCCCTCGCTGCGGGCGCGCCGCACCAGGTCGAGGACCTCCTCCCGGTAGGGCAAGGCGTCGGCCTCGAAGTCATCCGCCGCGGCCGTCACCGCCTTGAACGCCACCCGCCCCCGCAGCAGGGCGAGGCCCAATCCCGGCAGGCGCCAGGGCCGGCGACCGACGATCCTCCGCACCGATTCCCAGAGTGTGTCGGTAGCGACCAGGGTGCCGTCGAGGTCGACACAGAGGGGAACAGCGTCCACCCGGCGGCCCCTCCTTTCAGTGTCGGACAGCGCCATGGTCGAGCCCCAGCCGCTGCCGGTCGTAATTGTTCTCCTGAACGGCCTGGCACCAGGAACGATGCTCGAGATACCACTCCACCGTACGCCGAAGCCCCGCCTCGAAGTCATGACGAGGTGTCCAGCCCAGCTCGCGGCGGATCTTGGTCGCGTCGATCGCGTAGCGCCGGTCATGCCCCGGCCGATCGGCGACGAAAGTCTTCAGGTCGGCGTAGGAGTTCGATCCCCGGTCCCGCATCCGGGGATTGTCCGCAGGCGGCCGCAACTCGTCGAGAATCGCGCAGAGCCGGTCGACCAGTTCCAGGTTGGTCAACTCGCAACCTCCTCCCAGGTTGTACTTTTCCCCCGGCCGCCCCCCCTCGATCACACGGAGCAGTCCCTCGCAGTGATCCTCCACGTAGAGCCAGTCCCGCACGTTCCCGCCATCACCGTAGATCGGCAGCGGCCGACCCTCGAGGGCGTTGAGGATCATCAGGGGAATCAGCTTCTCGGGAAACTGGAACGGGCCGTAGTTGTTCGAGCAGTTGGTGATCACGACCCCCATGCCGAACGTACGCTGGTAGGAACGGGCGATGTGGTCCGCCGCCGCCTTCGACGCGGCGTAGGGGGAATTCGGCGCGTACGGTGTGGTCTCGCTGAAGGCCCCCTCCTCGCCCAGGCTGCCATAGACCTCGTCGGTGGAGACCTGGAGGAAGCGGAACGCCTCCCGCGCCTTTGCCTCCCGCGCCGCGAGCATCCTGCGGCTCTCCTCGAGCAGGGTCCAGGTACCGCGGATATTGGTCTCGATAAAGGTGCCGGGATCATCGATCGAACGATCCACATGGCTCTCCGCCGCGAAGTTCACCAGCACATCCGGCCGGTGTTCATCGAGCAACCGGCCCACCGCCTGGCGGTCGGCGATATCACCGTGGACGAAGAGGAAGCGCGGATCCTCCCGCACATCGGCCAGGCTCTCGAGGCTGCCCGCATAGGTCAGCTTGTCGTAGACCACGATCCGCGCCGAGGTCCGGTCCAGGGCCAGGCGCACGAAGTTGCTGCCGATGAAGCCGGCCCCGCCGGTGACGATCCAGGTCTGCATACCGCTCCCTCCGGAACCCCGCAGGATTCCCGGTGAATATAGGCCGAACAGGGGGAACGAAACCACAGGGGAATGATCAGGGTCGAACCGAGCCACCAGCCACCCGCCGCCAGGGGGGAAAGCCCGGCCCGGGCTCCGGGGCGGGAAAGCCCGCGCTCAACCGGGCCCGAAGCCCCTCAGGCCCCTTCTCGATCACCATGGCCTCGACCCCCTCGACGGCGTCCAGGCGTGCCAGCCCCGGTGCGCCCTCCACGGCCAGGGCGGTGGCCCAGGCGTCGGCTTCCATGGCGCTGGGCGCGATCACCGTCACCGAGACGCTGGCCTCCGCCGGCCACCCCCGGCGAGGATCGACGATATGACTCAGGCGGCGGCCGGCGATGGTGACGAAGCGCAGACCGTGCCCCGAGGTGCAGACCGCGCGGCCGAAAGGCACGCTCAACCGGGCCCAGACCTTCTCGCCCGCCGGGTCGAGAATCTCGACCCGCCACGGCCCACCCCCGGGAGGCTCCCCGGTCAGCCGCAGGTCGCCCCCCACGTCGACCAGCCCGCCTCCGATCCCCGCGCTCTCGAGGGCTCCCACGGCACGATCGATGCCGTAGCCCTTGGCGATGCCGCCGAGATCGACCCGTGCTCCACCGAGCACCTTCAGCACCTTTCGCCCCTCGACCCGAAGCCCCTTCCATCCCACCAGGGCCAGGGCCGCGTCGATCGCCTGGCGGGAGGGGAGACGGTTTTCCCGGCCCGCCCGGCGCCAGAGTTCCACCAGCGGACGACAGGTCACGTCGAAGCCGCCTCCGGTCTCGCGCCCCAGGCGTCGGGCGGCGGCGAGCACCTCCGCGGTCTCGCGAGAAACTTCCATGGTGTCCCCTGCCCGCAGACGGTTGAGGCGGGAAACCTCCGAATCGTCGATCCAGGTGCTCATCAGGGCCTCGACCCGTCGCAACTCGGCCTCGGCGGCGGCCAGGGCCTCGCGGGCCGTCGCCTGCCGGCCCACCGGAACCACCACCGAGATCCGGCAGGTGGTGCCCATGATCCCTTCCGGAGCGGAACTCAGCACCATCGACGCCGGGCCCGGAGTCGCGGTCTTCCACAAGGCCACGCCGGTCAACCCGACCAGCAGGCACAGGGCCGCGAGAAGCGGCCGGGACACACCCTTCGGTTCCATCGACAGGCCTCCGACCCGGCGGAGCGGGGTTTTGCCGCCCGCGGTGGGTCCCGCGATAATGCCCCGCGGCGCGGCGACACGCACCGGGAGACGACCCATGAGCGCCACCGTCCAACACCGGCTCCGGAAGTCCCATGGATACGACATCTTCGTGCGCGACTACCCGGGCGACGACGACCTGGCGCCGCTGGTCTTCGTCCACGGCCTGGGAGAGTCCGGCCTCTGTTTCGAAGAGATCGCGATGCATCCCCTGCTGGCCGCGCGCCGGCGCCTGGTCCCCGATCTACCGGGCTACGGACGCAGCCCGTGGCCCGAGCGCCCTCTCCCCCTGGCCGAGCAGGCCCGGTGGCTGGCGGCCTGGATCGCCGAGTCCTGCTCCCGGCCCCCCGTACTCGTCGGGCACTCCATGGGCGGCGTGGTCGCCCAGCTCCTCGCCGAGGCCCGGCCCGGCGCCCTGGCCGCCCTGATCGACGTCGACGGCAACCTCTCCGGCGGGGACTGCACCTTCTCGTCTCCAGCCGCGGCCACATCCTTCGAACTTTTCGTCGACCATGATTTCCGCCGTCTGCTCGAGCAGGTCTACGAAGATGGTCGCCGGCAGCCTGCGCTGCGGGGCTACTACGCGAGCCTGCGACTCGCCATGCCCGCGGCCTATCACCTCAACGCCCGGGAGCTGGTCGAAATCTCCGCGCCGGGAAACCTGGCCGACCGGCTGGCGCGTCTCGAAACACCGGTGATCTACATCGCGGGCTCCCCGGGTGGCGCCAGCGAAGAATCCCTCGAGCTGCTGGCACGGGCCCGGATCCGCCGGGTGAAGATCGGTCCCGCCGGTCACTGGCCCTTCGTCGACCAGCAGGCGGCATTCGCCGAAGCCGTGGCGGGCTTTCTCGCCACCGCGGGCCTGTGATGCGTATCCAGCGCCTGTCCCTGCTCGCCGGTGCCCGCCAGGCACGGGGCGTCGCGGTGGCCATCGACGTCCTGCGGGCCTCGTCCCACATCGTCACCCTCTTCGATCGCGGCGCCCGCGCCGTGGTTCCCGCCGAAACCCTGGAGCGGGCCCGGGAGTTCAAGCGCAAGAACCCCGATTGGATTCTCGCCGGCGAGCGGCGGGGTCTGCCCCCCGGGGGTTTCGAGATGGGCAACTCTCCGTTCGAGGCCGCGGCGCGGACCTTTACCGGGCGCACCGTGATCCTCACCACCTCCGCCGGCAGCCGGGGCATGGTGGCGGCCGCCGAAGCCGGCGCCCGGGTGATCGTCGGCTGCTTTCTCAATGCGCGGGCGGTGGCCGATCATCTGCGCCGGATCCAGCCGGACGATGTGAGCCTCCTCCCGCTGGGCGTCGAAGGCACCCGCCCGGCTCCGGAGGACGAGGCCGCCGCCGCCTACATCGAGGCCCTGCTCGAAGACCGCCCTTTCGACCTGGAGGCCGCATTCACCGAAATCCGCGCCCACCCCGAAGGCCGCAAATTCCTCGATCCCGCCCAACCCAACTACCGCCCGGAAGACCTCGACGCCTGCCTTGTCGCCGATCGCATCGACCGGGTGCCCCGGCTCCGCGGAGGCCGGCTGGAAGCCCCGACCGGGGAAATCAGCTAGACTTCAGCGCCTGGTGGAAAAAAACACGGCTGGCGTCGCGCCGGAGGACGACGCCCGGAGATGCGGAGGAAGAGCATGAAGCGTTGGAGAATCCTGTCCGTGGCCGCCGTCGCGGCGATCCTTGTGGCGCCGGCGCCGGCCGACAGCAAGACGGAGAGAATCGAGGCCCTCGAAAAGCAGGTCGCGCAGCTCCAGCAGCAGCTCGCCGCGCTCGAGAAAAAGATCGCCCCCACGGCGGGCAAGGGTGAGAAGTTGCGCAAGCTCGAGCAGCGTGTCGCCCAGCTCGAACGGCAGGTCCGCGCGAAGAAGCCCTCCGGCGATCCCGCGCGGGAGAAGGCCGCCGGCGCCGAGATCTCCGCCATCCGCAAACTGGTCGAAGAAGGCAAAATCGACCAGGTTCAGGCGCGACTCGAGGAATTCAGGAAGAAATACGCCGGTACCCGGGCCGCCCGCGCCAGTGCCGAACTGGCCGTGGTGGGCAAAAAGAGCCCGCAGGCCTGGGATATCGAAAAATGGTACCAGGGCGAGAAAGAAGTCGATCTCACATCTTCCAAGCCCACGCTGCTGATCTTTTGGGAAGTCTGGTGTCCCCACTGCCGCCGGGAAGTGCCCAAGGTGCAGCGCCTGTGGGAGACCCTCCACCCCAAGGGACTGCAGATCGTCGGCCTGACCAAGATCACCAGGAGCGCCACCGAGCAGAAGGTCACCGACTTCATCGAGCAGCAGAAACTGACCTACCCGATCGCCAAGGAGAAGGGCGGCCTGAGCCGTTACTTCGGCGTGCAGGGCATCCCCGCCGCCGCCATCATCAAGGACGGCAGGGTGGTCTGGCGCGGCCATCCCGCCGCCCTGAGCGACAAGTTCCTCGCGAGCCTGCTGTAACCCGCGACCGTCGTGAACCCCTTCGGCGAAGGGGTTCACCGGTCAGACTGCCTGTCATCCCCGGACCTGCGCCACGGCCGAGGCGTGGTGAACGGCGACCGGGCCGACCGGAGGATTCCCATGTCGGTGCCGGGTGAGGTCCGGCCCATCGTTCACTTGGCGCTGCCCGTCGCCGCCGCTCAGCTCGGGTGGATGCTGATCGGGCTGGTGGATCTGTGGATGGTGGGACGGCTCGGCTCCGACGCCCTGGCGGCGGTCTCCCTCGGCGACCTGTGGATCGTGGCCACCCTGGTCGTCGCCATGGGAGTGGTGATGGGCATCGATCCCATCGTCAGTCAGGCCCATGGCGCCGGTCTCGGCCCGCGCGCGGGTGCCGCCTTGCAGCACGGCGTGGTCATCGCCCTGCTGCTGACTCCCGGCATCACGGCCGCCTGGTGGCTCGCGGGCCCCGCCCTGCTCGCCGCCGGCCAGGACCCGATCCTCGTGGAATCGGCCGACTCCTACATCCGGGCCCAGGCCTTCTCCATCGCCCCGTTCCTGGTCTACATCGCCCTGCGCCAGTACCTCCAGGGCCGCGGCATGATGCTCCCCCCCCTGGTCATCATCCTGGCGGCCAACCTGGTCAACGTCGCCCTCAACTGGGTTCTGATCTTCGGCGAGCTCGGCTTTCCCGCCCTGGGTGTCCGGGGCGCCGCCATCGCCTCGGGGCTGACGCGGGCGTTCATGATGCTCTCCCTGGTGCTGGCCATCGTCGGCCTCCGACTCTACGAGGGGGCCTGGGAGGGCTGGAGCCGGCAGGCCGTCTCGCCCCGCGCCCTGGTGGAAGTGCTCCGCCACGGCCTCCCCGTGGGGCTGCAGATCGGCCTCGAGATCTGGGCTTTCACGCTGACGACCCTCTTCGCCGGCTGGCTCGGTACCCGGGCCCTGGCGGCCCACACCATCGTGCTCAAGATCACCTCCTTCTCGTTCATGGCGGCCATGGGTATTTCCATCGCCTGCACCACCCGGGTCGGCAACCTGATCGGCGCCGGCCAACGGTCCCGCGCCGAGAAGGCGGCGTGGACGGGCCTGGCCCTGGCCACCGCCATGATGACCGGATTCGCCCTGACCTTCGTGATCTTTCGCCGGAGCCTGCCCGCGATCTTCGTCCCCCGGGGCACTCCGGCGGCGATGGAGGTGATTGTTCTGGGCGCCGGCATTCTGCCCATCGCCGCCGCCTTCCAGGTCTTCGACGGTTTCCAGGCGGTGGCCAGCGGCGTCCTCCGCGGCATGGGCACCACGCGCCCCTCCGCAGTGATCAACTTCCTCGGCTACTACGCTCTCGCCCTGCCCTGCGCCCTCTGGCTGGCCTTCGAGCGCCTCCCCGGCGGCATCGAGGGACTGGGCCTGGGGCTGCGTGGCATCTGGCTCGGACTGGCCCTGGGACTCGCTGCGGTGGCGGCCCTGCTGGCATTCTGGCTGCGTCTGCGCGGCCCCTCGAGCCTGCCGCCACGACCCGTCTGACGGTCGCGTCAGCAGGCGGCGGAGACGCTGGAGCCCCACCCGAGCCGCTCGACCAGGTCGCGGGCATGGGAGGGGATGCGTTCGAGCAGGCGCGAGAGCTGCCGGAGGCTGCCCAGGCAGGCCCGGGCCTGGCCGGCTTGCCCCTCGCGCTCGGCCAGGCGCCAGAGTTCGAGGTAGATCTCGAAGAGGTCCCGGTGCAAACGCAGGGGGCGGGCGATCCGGCGCCCTTCCGCCAGTTCCCGCCGCGCCCGCTGTTCCTGTCCGCGAACCAGGTCGAGGCGCGCGCGTTCGATGCAGACCTTGACCAGCAGGGGAGCGAAGCCCAGGTCCTCGGCCCGGGAGCGAGCCTGCCGGAGCCAGCGGGAAGCGTCGGACTCCCGCCCCAGGCGACGTTCGATGCCGGCCAGCGCCACCATCGCCCGCACACCGCCTTCATAGTCTCCGCCGCACCGGGCGTGATCGAGGAAGAGCAACCAGGATTCCTTCGCCGGTTCCAGGCTGCCTTCCCACTCCCGAATCTCGGCTTCCACGGCGACGACCTGGGCCGCGATGTCGGCAGGCACCTCGCCACCGAGGCGATGCAGGGAGTCGATCATCGCCCCCGCCAGCAGGTGCTGCTCGAGACCCAGGTAGCAGCGGGACAGCAGGAAGAGCACCCGGCCGCGATCCTCCCCGCAGAGAGGCTCGGCCACCAACGCTTCGAGAACGCTGCGAGCGTTGCGATACCGCGCCGCGGCAAGCATCGCCCCCGCCACACCGAGGCGAGCGCACATCTGTGCGCGCTCGCCGCGGGGATCGGCCAGGGTGGCGATCTCGGCTTGTTCGTAGAGAAACAACGCCCGGTAAGCCTGGCCGTGCTGTACGGCCTGGCGGGCGCGACGAAGCAACTCCTGGGGCGCGACGCAAGCCGTCTCCTCCAGATCGTCGAGAGCCAGCTCGCAGTCGATCTCGAGGCGTTCGGCCAGTTGGCCGAGGCCCACTCGATAGACCCGGGCGAGCGCCAGCAACTTGAGGGTCGAAACCCTGGCCTTGCCGTTCTCGAGCCGCGAGAGCAGACTGCGTGTGACCGGTTCGACTTCGTTGCTCGTCAAACGCTCCACTTCTTCCAGGGTCAGGTGCCGGGCTTCCCTCAGGGCCCGCAGATAAGTGCCGAAACGCTCTCTCCCGTTGACCGCCATCGGTGCTCCTCCCTCGCGTAGTTCGGGTACGCAAGGCACCGGCCACCGGACCACGAAACGGAAGACACAGACCCTCGTCCTGCACCAGGACACCATGGACCTCTTGCCACGGACGTCCTAGGTTGCCGCTGAAAATTTCCCTGTTGATGTCGACAAGCCGTGACCCCGCCGCCGAGGTGCCCGGGGCGGTATCGACCCGGCACCCTGTCGGGCGATCGCCTTCCACCTCGGCCCAGCGCCTCGAACCCGTTTCTTCATGGCCCAAGGGTTCTGCGAACGATCGGGGCCTACAACCCGGGCGCATCGCTTTGGATTTCTGCGGAGCCATGAATTTCTTGCATCCCTGAAAAAACCCGGTGGACAGCGGCTCCGTCTTCCGACATCTTCTGTCCCGCCCGCGGAGTGTGGGCGCCACCGGGAGAAACACGCTTGCACGCCTGTCGGAGCCTGGCCCTGGCCGCCTTGACCGCCATGGTTCTCCTGCCGCCGGCTGTCCCTGTCCTGGGACGGGAAAGCCCGCCTCCCGCCGAGAGCCGCGAACAGCTCGAACTCGAGGTACGGCGCGGCGACACGCTCGCCGTCCTGCTGGGTCGAGCCGGCCTCGACCCGCGGGCCAGCGCGGAAGTGGTGCGCGCCATCCGCCCCTGGCTGTCGCCCTCCGAACTGCGTCCCGGCCAGCGGCTGAGTTTCGAGTGGTCCCCGGGATCCCCCCCGCGGCTGGCTCGGCTGGCGGTGGCCACCGGCTTCGGCCGTCACATCGAAGTCCTGGCCCGCGGTGAAGGGATCTTCGCCGCCCGGCAGGTCGAACACCCGCTGGTCTCCGCACCGCGCTGGGCCGCAGGGCGCATCGGGGTGAGCCTCTACGCTTCGGCCCGCGCCGCCGGAGTACCGCCGGCGACACTCTCCCGGATGATCCGGGCCCTGAGTTTCGACGTCGACTTCCAGCGCGAGATCCGCCGGGGCGACCGCTTCACGGTGCTCTGGGAAGAAGTCACCGACCTGGCCACCGGCCGGCGACGCCCCGGCGCCCTGCTCGCCGCCGGCCTGATGCTTTCAGATCGCGAACATCGCCTCTATCGCTTCACCGGCGGGGAGGGCGGACGCGACGAGTTCTTCGACGCCGAAGGACGCTCGGCACGGCGCACACTGATGCGCACGCCCATCGACGGTGCCCGCCTGAGCAGCAGCTTCGGACGCCGCCGTCACCCGGTGCTGGGCTACTCCCGCATGCACCGGGGGCTGGACTTCGCCGCCCCCCCGGGAACCCCGATCTACGCCGCCGGTGACGGACGGGTGGTCGCGGCGGGTTGGAATGGCAGCTACGGACGTTACATCCGCCTGCGACACAATTCGGTCTATGAAACCGCCTACGCGCACTTGCGGGCCATCGCGCGGGGGGTTCGCGTCGGTGCCCGGGTCCGGCAAGGCCAGGTGATCGGCTTCGTGGGATCCACCGGTCGGGTCACCGGACCCCATCTGCACTACGAGGTGTTGGTCGACCGCCGGCAAGTCCATCCCCTGCGCGTGGAGCTGCCCGCCGGCCGCCGCCTGGCCGGCGCCGAACTCGAAGCCTTCCGACGCCACCTCCAGCGCATGGAAATCTCACGGGCCGCCGCCGCCCATCGGTCCCGCTGCCGCCTGCGTTGAGCCTCCCGGGGCCGAGCGGTCGGATCCGCCTGCTCAGCGGCGGGATTTCCTGTAACTCCCGGCCGGTCCCCGGCGTTTCAGGGGTGAAAACGCCAACGAGAGCCCACCGAGCCTCTTTCGAAGGACCCGGGCCAAGGAGACAGGCATGCGCAAGTGGACCGCCATCGTCACCATGATCGCCCTGGCCGCGATACCCCTGGCCGCGGCCGAAGACCTCTGGATCCATGTCCGCGTCGACGAAGGGGGCGAACGCGGCGAGACCGCCGAGTTCAACATCCCGTTCCCATGGATCGAACAGATTCTGCCCCTGGTCGACCACGAGTTCCTCGAGGAAGGCCGCCTTCGACTCGACCCGATCCCCGAACTGGGGAAGATCGACCTCCGGGGCCTGCTCGACGTGCTCACCCGCACCCCGGACGGCGAGTTCGTCACCCTCGATGACACCGAGCAAAAGGTGCGGGTGGCCAAGGAGAACGAGCGGCTCCTGGTCCACGTGGACGAGGGAGACACGAACCGCATCCGGCTCACGCTGCCGATGGCGGTGTTCGGCGCCCTGGCCTCCGGCGAGGGTGAGGAGTTGGACCTCCTCGCCGCTCTGCGTGAGTTGGGCCGCTACCGCGGCGACCTGGTGACGGTGGAGGAGGACGGCTCCCACGTCCGCATCTGGATCGACGCGAAGGCCCGGACCGAATGATGCAGCGCCCGCCCCGGATGCGGCCGATCCTGCTGCCGGCGGTGATGGTCCTGCTGCTGGCGGTGATGGTCCTGCTGCTGGCGGCGAGCCTGGCCTGGGCCGGGGCGACCGTGGCTCGAGCCGGCACCCTTTCCGTGGAAATCAGCGCACCGGGGCCCCATGGCGGCCGTGTGCGGCTGGTCCTGCCCGCGGGCATCGTGGACGTGGCTCTCGCCATGCTCCCCGGCCGGCTCATGCCCGACCAGGCCCGCGAGACGTTCGCGCCCTACGGCGCGCTGGCCGGCCTGCTGGCCGACAGCCTCCCGCGGCTGCCGGAAGTCGTCCTGGTCTCCGTCGACGCTCCCCGGCACAAGGTCCGCGTCGCCCAGGAAGGCTCCTGCCTCGTGATCCAGATCGTCGACCACGAGCAGAGCGTCCATCTGCGCATTCCCCGGCGCACCCTGGAGGCCGTGCTCCGCCGGGTGGAACGGATGAAAACCTGAACCCTGCCTCGCCATGCAAGAAAGGGCCGAAGCCGCCTGTCGGCTTCGGCCCCGTCCCGCCGCCCGGAGAGGGACTCAGTAGCGGTAGTGTTCCGGCTTGTAGGGCCCGTCGGGGCTGATGCCCAGGTAGGCGGCCTGTTCGTCGGTCAGCCGGGTCAGCTTCACTCCCAGCTGGTCGAGGTGCAGGCGGGCCACCATCTCGTCGAGATGCTTGGGCAGCACGTAGACTTTCTTTTCGTACTTGTGCAGCTCGGTGGCCAGCTCGATCTGGGCCAGGGTCTGGTTGGTGAAGCTGTTGGACATCACGAAGCTCGGATGCCCGGTGGCGCAACCCAGGTTGAGCAGGCGACCCTCGGCGAGGATCAGCACCGAGTGACCGTCGGGGAAGGTCCACTTGTCGTACTGCGGCTTGATGTTGGTCCGCACCACACCCTCGACGGCTTTCAGCCCGGCCATGTCGATCTCGTTGTCGAAGTGGCCGATGTTGCCGACGATCGCGCCATCCTTCATGCGCTTCATGTGCTCGACGTGGATCACGTTGAAGTTACCGGTGGCGGTGATGAAGACATCGGCGTAGTCCACCACGTCTTCGAGGGTCTTGACCTCGTAGCCTTCCATGGCCGCCTGCAGGGCGCAGATCGGATCGATCTCGGTGACGATCACCCGCGCCCCCTGCCCCCGCAGGGACTGGGCGCAGCCCTTGCCCACGTCACCGTAGCCGCAGACCACGCAGATCTTGCCCGAGAGCATCACGTCGCTGGCCCGCATCAAGCCATCGACCAGCGAATGGCGGCAGCCATAGAGATTGTCGAACTTGCTCTTGGTCACCGAATCGTTGACGTTGATCGCGGGGAAGAGCAGCGTCCCGTTCTCGGCCCGCTCGTACAGGCGCAACACCCCCGTGGTGGTCTCCTCGGTCACGCCGCGCATCTCGGCGACCACCTTGTGCCAACGCTGGGGATCCTCGGCCTGGATCCGGGCGAGAACGGCGAAGACCACGGCCTCTTCCTCGTTCGACGCCGTGGAGGGATCCGGCACCCGGCCCTGCTCTTCGAACTCGTACCCCTTGTGAATCAGCAGCGTGGCGTCTCCGCCATCGTCGACGATCTGCTGGGGGCCGAGGCCGTCACCGAAGTCGAGAGCCTGGCGGGTACAGTCCCAGTAATCTTCGAGACTCTCGCCCTTCCAGGCGAAGACCGGCACCCCCCGGGGCTCGTCCACCGTGCCATCCGGACCGACCACCACCGCCGCGGCGGCGTGATCCTGGGTGGAGAAGATATTGCACGACGCCCAGCGAACCTGGGCTCCAAGCGCCACCAGCGTCTCGATCAGCACGCCGGTCTGGATCGTCATGTGCAGCGAACCCGAGATCCGCAGGCCCGCCAGGGGCTGCTTGTCCGCCCATTGACGGCGCACCGCCATCAGGCCCGGCATCTCCTTTTCGGCCAGCTCGAGTTCTTTGCGTCCCCAATCGGCAAGGCTCAGGTCCCTGATCTTGTACTGCAGGGTGCCCCTGCTCTGAAGTTCCGGTGTGGTGGTCATACTCTGCTCTCCTCGCCTCCAGGGCGTCATCGGTGCCAAATCGGATTCTAATATGGGTCCCGCCGGGGGCCGGAAGCCAGCCCCGCCGCGCCGGGCCCAGAATACCCGCCCCGGCGCTTCGGCGAAAAAGCCCGTTCCAGCCCCCGTATAATCCCGTCACCCCGGAAGACGGCGTCACCCGGGAGGAAGGCCCCCGCGGAAGGGAGACGACGATGAAGACCGCGCGAAACGCATTCCCGGCCCTGGCGGCGGGCCTGGCCGCGGCGGTGCTGCTGACCGCCTGCGGCGCCCCTCCCCTGCCCGAGCAGGACGTGGTGCTCTACTCCCGGCACTACCTGGAACCGATCTACCTCGAAACCGTGCCGGAACCCGGGGAAATCGCCCGCCCCGTCCGTCTTTTCGCCGCCCGGGACGAGTACGAGCCCGCCAGCGTGGGGGTCTTTTCGCACCGGGCCCTGCCCGGCGCCCGGCTGGTGGCGTCCGACCTCGAGGGGCCCGGCGGGGCGCGGATCGACGCCTCCGCGATCGAGATCCTGATCACACGCTACATGAAACCCATGCCCCGCTGGGTCCGGCCCCGCCACCACGAACTTCTCCCGGGCTACCTCGACGCCGCCCCGGCGGCGGACGTGCCGGCCCGGGGCAGCCGGCAATTCTGGGTGACCGTCCACGTCCCCTCCGACGCCCCGGCCGGGACCTACCTCGGCCACCTGCGACTCGAGGCTCCCTCGCGCAGGGACCTGCCCGGGCTGTCGCTGGAAGTGGAGGTGCTGCCTTTCACCCTCCCCGAAGCGCGCCCCTCGTTTTTTCTCTACGGCAACAACTATCCCCTCTCCGAACAGAACTTCATCGACGCCCGCCGGCATGGGATGAACACGGTGGTGGTCAACCACGGCTGGCCCAAGCGGGTCGTCCCCCGTTACTACGCCGGCGGCCGTTTCGAGTACACCGACCGCTTTTCGAAGGTCGTCGAGGTGGTGGAGATGGCGCGGCGCCACGGGCTGGGGATCGAACATCCCGTGGGAGTGATGCTTCACTCCCACCTGACGGGTTCGATTCCCGCCGCCCTGGCCCAGGCGGGGCTCACCGGACCGGGCGGAGAGAAAATCGACCGTCTGGAAGATCCGACCGGCTACACCCTGCTCCACACCCCGGGCCGGGCGGTCAGCGAGGTGGAACGCCAGCGGGGACCCTACTACCCCACGCCGGATCCTTCAGCGCCGCCGAACACCTTCTGGGGGCGGAAGGTCTACCAGGGCTGGCTGGCGGCCTTCCGCACCCTGGAAGAAGTGGGACGGGCCCACGGCTGGCCGGGCCTGTGGTACTACCTGATCGACGAACCCCATCACTCCCGGGGCGCCATGCGGCTGGCCATCCTCCTCGCCCGGGCCGCGGACGAGGCGGGCGCCGACGGCATGATCACCTGCAACGAACCCACGGTCTCCGAGCCCGACCCCGCCAAACTCTGGTTCCGCCCCGTGGGCCCCGAACCGGCCCTGCTCCTCGAGCCCTTCCTGCGCACCCGCTCCTACCACAACAAGTACCTCGGCCCCGAGACCCTCGAGCGGACTCGCGCCGCCGGTGATCACTACGGCACCTACATCAACATCTACGGCAACCAGCCGGCCGGTACGCGCTTTCTCGCCGGCTACCTGGCGCATCGCCTGCAGCTCGACCACGTGATGCTCTGGCAGTGGAAGAACGTCAGCACCGAGTACGAGGGCGGCCGCAGCTACCTGCGGGACTGGGAAGCGGCGCGGGAGGGCATCGACGATCTGAAGTACTTGCAGTTACTCAGCACCCTGGTCGAGCAGGGGCGGGGTCCCGCCGCGGCCCTCCAGCGGGGTCGGCAGGTCCTCGCAGAGATCCGCCGGGCCACTCCCACCAGCGTGCGCGCCATCGGACGCGTGGACTCGGTCAGTGGCCGATGGGAGGCGGGAAGCCGCGACTGGACCACCGGGGCATTCGACCGGCGCCGACGCCAGGCGGCCCTGGCCATCGTGGCCCTGCTGGGAGAGGAGTGACGGTGGGCGGGGACTTCGACCGCTACAGCGAAGACTACGCGGAGGTGGTGCAACAGTCCATCGACTTCGCCGGCCAGGACGTGGCCTTCTTCACGGAGGTCAAGGCGCGGGTCCTGCTGCAGGCCGCACGCCGGCATCTCGGATCGTGCGCGGAACTCGCCCTGCTGGACGTGGGCTGCGGGGTGGGCCTGACCGAGAGCTTCCTGGTGGAACATTGCGGCGAGGTCCACGGCGTGGACGTCTCGGCCGACTCCATCCGCCGCGCCCGGGAGAATCACCCGCGCGCCTTCTTCAAGGCCTTCGACGGCCGGCACCTGCCCTTCGAGGACCAGCGCTTCGACCTCGTCTTCGCGATCAATGTCATGCACCACGTGCAGCCCGCGGAGCGTGACCCCCTGATCGCGGAGATGGCCCGCACCCTGCGTCCGGGGGGACTGGCCGCGATCCTCGAGCACAACCCGTGGAACCCCCTCACCCGCCGTGCGGTCTCCCGCTGCCCCTTCGACGAGGATGCGATCCTGCTCCGGCGCCGCGAGTCCCGCCGCCGCCTGCAGCGGGCGGGACTCGAGTGCGTCGAATCGCGCTACATCCTCTTCTTCCCCTGGCGGGGCGATCGCTGGCGGCGGATCGAGGCCCGTCTCGGCGCCCTTCCCCTCGGCGCCCAGCACATGGTCGCCGCCCGCCGATGTTGACAGTCCCCGGGCATCTGCGTATACGGGCGCGATGAAGCACCCCCGTCCCACGGCCGCGGACCGCGGTTTCCGCCTCGCGCTGCTCGCCTGCCTGGCGGCCGCGCTCTTCCCCCTGTGGGCCGTGCGCTACCTGCCCATGGTGGATTTACCCCAGCATGCGGCCCAGGTCGCGATCTGGCAGGCGTGGGACGATCCGGCCCTCGGCTACGCCAAGCTCTACGAGTTCAACTTTTTCACACCCTACCTGCTCGGCTATTCCATCGCGCGGGCCCTGGCGGCGGTGATGGGTCCTTTCCTGGCCATCAAGGCCGTGGTCACCCTGGCGGTGCTCGGCCTGCCCCTGGCCGCCTGGCGCGCCCTGCGTGCGGTCGACGCGGAGCCCTGGCCGGCCCTGCTGACCCTTCCCCTGGCCTTCGGCTTCTCCTTCTACTGGGGCTTTCTCAACTACCTGATCGCGGTTCCCCTCGGCCTGCTCTACCTGGCCGAGGTGCTGCATTACCGCCGACGCCCCACGGGGATCCGGGCCTTGTGGCTGGGGGGGGCCGGTATCCTGCTTTTCTTCGGCCACGTGCTGGCGCTGGGGGTGGTCGGGCTGCTGGCCCTGTCCCTGCTCCTGCCGGGCTCGCCGCGGCCCGGGGCCCTGCTGCGCCGTCTCGGCCCCCTGCTGACCCCCCTGCCCCTGGCCCTGGCCTGGATCCTCCGCGCCCTGGGAGCAGAAAGCCAGGTGCACCTGGGCACCACCTGGGGCCCGCTGCTCCGCCGGCTGCCCGAGTGGCCCGGCACCCTGCTCGGCGGCGCCCGGGATCCCCTGGCCGCCGGCGCCCTGCTGCTCGGCGTCCTGCTGCTGCCGGCGGCGGGGGTGCGGCCCCGGCGGGGAGGACGCCTGGGACCGTCCCTGGTCCTGGCCACGGCGGTCTACCTGCTCTTCCCCGTCTTCGGTTTCGGCGTGGCGATGCTCTACCAGCGCTTCGCGATCTTCCTCGCCCTGCTGCTGATCCTCACCCTGCGGATGCCCGCCGCCGGCAGACGGCGGCAGGTCGCGGCGGGGCTGATCGTTCTGCTGGTGGTGGGCTGGATGGGAGTGCTGACGGCCCGACATCGAATCTTCGACCGGCAAGCCCGGAACATCGACCCGATCATCGAGACGCTGGAACCGGGGCGCAGCCTGCGCATGCTGATCTTCGACCTGCGCTCGCCCGGCATCGCCGCGGAGTTTCCGGTCTTCATGCATCACCCGGTGTGGTACCAGGTGATGCGGGGCGGCTTTGTCAGTTTTTCCTTCGCCCAGCACTATCCCGAGCTGCTGCGCTACCGCCGCCAGCCCTCGGCCGCCGTACCCATCGGTTACGAGACGTCTCCCGAAAAATTCTCCTGGGTCCGCGAACGGCACCTCTACGATGCCTTCGTGGTGCGCGCGAACTCCGAACGCTGGCGCCGCCTGTTCCGCGGTTCCGAAGGCCAGATCCGCGAGACGGTCCACAGCGGTCGCTGGTGGCTGCTCGAAAAGGTGTCCCGATGAGCAAGGCTCCCCTGCTGAGCGTGGTGATCCCGGTCTACAACGAGGAGGAAGTCCTGCCTCACATGTACGCACGCCTGACCGAGGTTCTCGAGAAACTGGACGAGAGCTACGAGATCCTGCTGGTCAACGACGGCAGCCGGGACCGCTCGCTGGAAATCATGGTCGAACTGCGGGAGCGGGACCCGCGGGTCACCCTGGTCAACCTGGCCCGCAACTTCGGTCACCAGCTCGCCGTCACCGCCGGGCTGGACCACGCCCGGGGGCAGGCGGTGGTGATCATCGACGCGGATTTGCAGGACCCTCCGGAGGTGATCCCGGCCATGCTCGAGCGCTGGCGTGAGGGCTACGACGTGGTCTACGGCCAGCGTGTCGCCCGCGCAGGCGAGAGCCTGTTCAAGAAACTCACGGCAGCCGCCTTCTACCGCTTTCTGCGCCGCATGACCTCCGTGGACATTCCCGTGGACACCGGCGATTTCCGCCTGCTCAGCCGACGGGTCGTCGACGCCATGAGCCGGCTGGGTGAGCATCACCGTTTTCTACGGGGCATGATCGCCTGGCTCGGTTTCCGCCAGGTGGCGCTGCAGTACGAGCGGGCGCCACGCTTCGCCGGAGAAACCAAGTACCCGCTGCGCAAGATGCTCCGCTTCGCCGCCGATGCGACCGTCTCGTTCTCGTTCCTGCCCCTGCGGGCGGCGACGGCCCTGGGTTTCCTGGTGGCGGCGGCTTGCCTGATCTACGCGGGCTACGCCGTATGGGCCCGGCTCTTCGCCGGCGTGACCGTCTCGGGCTGGACCTCCCTGATGGTCGCGGTGCTCTTTCTCGGCGCGGTCCAACTGCTGAGCCTGGGCGTCATCGGCGAGTACCTGGGCCGGGTCTACGAGGAGGTCAAGGGACGCCCCCTCTACGTCACCGATTTCGTCGCCCAGGGGACCGACGGCCGAGCACCGGCAGCGCCCGGCGCACCGCCGCCAGGCGGGAAGCCTCCAGCCGCGCGCTGACGATCGCCTCTTCCCGTCCGGCGGCCGCCAGCACCTCGCCCCACGGGTCGACGATCATCGAGTGACCCCAGGCCGGGTAGGAAGCGTCGGCCGCCGGTGCCGGGGAACAGGCCGCCACGAAGACGGTGTTCTCGATGGCCCTCGCCCGGAGCAACGGCTCCCAGTGAGCCGGACCGGTGGTGGTGTTGAAGGCGCCGGGGAGCACGAGCACTTCCGCCCCCTGGTCGACCTCCTCCCGAAACAGGTCGGCGAAGCGCAGGTCGAAACAGATACCCAGCCCGAGAGTCGCCCTGTCGGTGGCGATGACGGTGGGGCCGGTACCGGGGCTGAAGACACGCGACTCGGTGAAGGTGATCCCGCCGGGAATATCCACGTCGAACAGGTGGGCCTTGCGGTGCCGACCGAGACATTCGCCCGAAGAGCTCCAGACGGTGGCGGTGTTGTAGAGCGTCTCCCCCTCCCGCTCGGGAATCGACCCGCCCACCACCAGCCGGCCCAGTTCCGCGGCCAGGGCCGACAACCTGCGGCAGGTCGCTCCCGTGGGAATCGGCTCGGCGAAGGGAGCGAAAAAATCGTACCTGTAAGGGCAGTTGAACATCTCCGGCAGGACCAGCAGATCGGCCCCCCGGGCGACCGCCCGCCGCGCCATCGTCTCGGCCCGCTCGAGGTTGGCCTCCTTGTCCGGGCCCACCCTCATCTGGAGCAGGGCGATGTTCAAGCTGTCCATGGCCGCTTCCACAGGCTCGTCACGCCGTGATCCAGGTCCCGGTACGCCCTTCCAGCGCCCGGGAGAGATGGGCGGTGTCGGTGATCAGCACCCGGCCGCCGCCGCCCTCGATGAAGCGGCAGGCGGCCTCCACCTTGGGCCCCATGCTCCCCGGGGGGAACTGCCCCGCGGCGAGATGGGCCCGGGCCTGTTCCACGCTCATCTCGTCGATACCCCGCTGGGTCGACTTGCCGAAGTCCAGCATCACCTGCTCGACGGCGGTGAGGATGAACAGCTCCGGGGCCCCCACCACCTGGGCGATCACCGCGGACGCCAGGTCCTTGTCCACCACCCCCTCGACCCCCACCGGCTCGCCGCGGCGGTTACGGCGGACGGGAATCCCTCCGCCTCCCCCGCTGATCACCACCACGCCGGCGTCCATCAGCGTGATCAGCTCCTGGCGCTCGACGATGTCCACCGGCTCGGGAGAGGGAACCACCCGGCGCCAACCGCGGCCCTCGTCTTCGCGCAGGACCCAACCCCGCACACGGGTGAGCTGTTCGACGTCTTCTTCCCGGTAGGCGATGCCGACGAACTTGGTGGGATTGTCGAAGGCCGGATCGTCGGCCCGCACCTCGGTCATGGTCAACATGCAGCAAACCCTGTGGGCCAGACCCCGGCGACGGAGCTTGGCGCGCAGCACCCGCTCGATCATGTAGCCCAGCCCCCCCTGGATGTCGGCCACCATCACGTCCAGGGGCAGGTCAGGCGCCTCGCCCTCGGAAAGCTCGACGCGAATCATCTGGTTGCCCACCTGGGGCCCGTTGCCATGGGTCAGCAGCAACTCGTAACCCGCTTCCAGCAGATCCACCACCCCGTCGAGACTCTCCTCGAGGTTCTTGTAGTCCTGCGCGACCGAGCCTTCCTCACCGGGGCGGGTGATCGCGTTGCCTCCCAGGGCGACGACGGCCCGCCGCCCGCGCATTCCGGCTCGCATGCTCGCGTCCCTCCTCCCCCGGCGGCGGACGGCCGCCGGACTCCGGGGCGGCAGTTTCCGTGCTGCCCCACCCGGCGTCAAGCCGGGACAGCCGGCGTTCTCGCAGCCATGCCGGAAAGGAATCCAGCCGCTCCCGCCCGCCGCCGAACCCCTGGAAACAGGCCACCGGGGTCTCAGCCTGAGACATCCGGGCCCGGACTTCGCGGCAGGGGCAGAAAACCTATCCTCAATATTTTCAGCGCGTTACTAACCCTCCCCAAAAACCGGGACGTCAGGCATGACAATTGCTAAATACCGGGACGGAAGCTGAGTTGGGTCGAGACAGATCATCCCGGGAGGCAGACACCGGGATGAGGGCCACGGGCCGCCGCCTTCACGAGGCATGCCCGATTCTCACGGCGGCCGCAGCCTTGCTCCCGCTCTGCGAGGAGGATGCCGACCATGAGGAACTTCCGCTCCATCACCCCGATCGCCGCCCTGGTCTTCGTCGTGGTCCTGATCTCCACCGGTTCGACCTTGGGCAAGACGATCACCTTCCAGCTCGATGAACCCATCGTCATCGGTGACCAGGTCTATCCCGCCGGCGAACTCGTCTTGCGTCACGCGGGGATTCGCTCGGTGCTGATCGTCGAGATCAACGGTCGGCGCGTGGGCCTGCTCGACGGCGGATGGGGTCTCGTGCGGGTCGATCAACAGGCCCTGCTGGTGCTCGAAAGGGGCGCCGCCGGACTGCTCCACCTGCGCAGCCTGCGCTTCCGCGATCCCCGCTTCCCCTCGTCGCGCCACACGACACGGGTCGAGCTTCGCCCCACGGCCCTGTTGCCCGGCCTGGTGACCCTGCGCGAGGGCTATCCCCGCAGCGAAACGGCGACCGCGCTCGCCCAACGCTGACTCCGGCGGCACGACATTCCGGCAGGCCGAAGCGTTTTCGGCTCCCCGGGAGCAAGCCACCTCCCCGCGGCGACCCACCTCCAACCGCTTCGCCGCCGCGGGGAGCTTTTTTTCGCCGGCGGTGAAAACGCCTCGTCGTCTCGCCCCGCTCTCCCCCAAGCCGAGCCCCCCGGCGGTCCTCTCCCCGGTGGCCGGGAAGGGGTTATCCTCGTCGCCGAGAGCAGACGCTGAGGAGAACGGTGGGGATGACCTCGGAGGTCGAAAGACTCATGGCCGCCGTGCGGGATGTGCTGCCCCGTGGCCTCTGGTCCCGGGGAGTGGCGCTGCACAGGGAAGGTGCGGTTCTCCTTCAAGAACACCAGGAAGGGAGCTTCGTCTTTCGCATCGCACCGCGGGGCGGCCTGCTGGCCGAAGCGGTCTCTCTCTTCCCCGGGGACGAGGACTGGGAATGCACCTGCCCTTCCCGGCAGGAGGCCTGCGAACACGTGGCCGCCGCCGTCATCGCCCTGCACCGGGAAGGCGACTCCCCAGGGCCGGAAACCGGCGGGCCGCTCCCCCTCGGCTACCGCCTGCTCTCGAGGCCAGGCGGCTCGATACACGTCGAAAGGGTCGCCGTGGGACCCGATGGCGAAGAGCCGCTGCGCGCGCCGATCGCGGCTCTCGCCCGGGGCCGGGCGGAGGGCCCCCGCATCGCGGCGACCCCGGTCGACCTGGAAATCGAACGTTGCCTGGCCACCCCGGCGGGAAGCGAGAAGACCCTGCTGCCCTGGGAACGCCTGCTTCCACTGCTCGAGCGCTGCCGGGATCTGCGCCTCGACGGCCGGCCCATCGCGGCCGACAAGACGGCATTGATGCCGATCGTGGTGGTGGAAGACCATGACTCGGGAGGCTTCGTCCTCCGCCTGCGGCCGGCGCGGGTGGAGCGGGATCTGGGCCGCGGACTGGTGGTCGCCGGGGGCAAGCTCCGGCTGCGGGGCGAGCCGGGGCTGACACGCCGGGAAGTCGAAGAACTCGGTCGCGGCCGGATCCTTCCCCGGCACCGGGTGGGCGAGTTGGTGACCGAAATCCTGCCCGACCTGCGCCGCCGCCTGCAGGTGGAGGTCGTCACCCGGCGGCTGCCCGCCACCGCCTCCGTGCCTCCCCGGGTGGAGATCGAAACCCGGCGGGAAGGCAGCGTGCTGCGCCTGCGGCCCGAGATCGTCTACGGCGATCCCCCCACGGGAAAAATCGAGCAGGGCCGGCTGATCTACCTCGGGCGGGGTGAAGTGCCCCGGAGGGACCGGGAGCGGGAGGGGGTGCTGCGCGCCCGCCTCGGCCGGCTCGGCCTCAGGCCCGGCGAGGATCTGCGCGTCGAGGGCGAGCAGGCGGTGACCCTGGCCCGGCAACTCGCGCGACTGCCCTTCACCATCAAGGGAGAAGCCCTCGACCGCTTCTTCCTCGCCGCGCCCCTGGCCCCCCATCTGACCATCGACGGCACGCGCCTCGACGTGGACTTCCGGTGTACGGAAGACGTGCCGGGAGCCCCTCGAGGGAGCCGTGCCTCGGCCGAAGATGTGCTGGGAGCCTGGCGCCGGGGGGAGTCGCTGGTTCCCCTGAGGGAAGGCGGCTGGTCCCCCCTGCCCGCGGCCTGGCTCGCGCGCCACGGCGAGACTCTCGCCGACCTGATGGCGGCCCGGGACGCCGACGGTCGTCTGCCCGCTGCCTGCGCCGGCACCCTGGCCCGCCTGGCGCGCCAGGCCGATGACGACGATGCCGCCGTGGAACTGCGTTCGCCGGTGGTGGACCGGCTGGCCGCCCCAACCGACGCGCCGCCGGAATCCCTGCCGGAGGACCTGGAAGCCACCCTGCGGGCATACCAGCTCGAAGGTGTGCGCTGGCTCCAGCGGCTGCGTCGGGCGGGGGTGGGCGGCCTGCTGGCCGACGACATGGGCCTGGGCAAGACCCTCCAGGCCCTCTGCGTGGTGGAGGCCCCGGCCCTGGTGGTCTGCCCGACCAGTCTGCTGCACAACTGGTCCCACGAAACTGCGCGTTTCCGGCCGGCGCTGCGGGTGAACGTCTACCACGGCCCCCGACGCAAGCTCGACCCGGACGCCGACCTGACCCTCACCTCCTACGCCGTCGCCCGCCTGGACACCGACACGCTGGCCCGGGTGGAGTGGAAGACACTGATCCTCGACGAGGCCCAGGCGATCAAGAATCCCGAAAGCCAGGCCGCCCGCGCGGTCTGCTCGCTCAGCGCCGAATTCCGGCTCGCCCTGACCGGCACACCGGTGGAAAACCGCCTCGAGGAACTGTGGAGCCAGCTCCACTTCGCCAATCCCCGCATGCTCGGCTCGCGCCGGGATTTTCTCGAACGCTATGCCCGTCCCATCACCTCCGGCGACGAGCAGGTCGCCGAGCGGCTGCGCCGCCGGGTCCGCCCCTTCATCCTGCGCCGGGTCAAGGCCCAGGTGGCCCCCGAGCTGCCCACCCGCAGCGAAATCGAGCTCTATTGCACCCTGGGCGAAGAGGAGCGGGAACTCTACAGCGCCCTGGAACTGGCCACGCGCCGCGAAGTGGTCGCCCGCCTGCGCCGGGGAGGCAGCGTGATGGCCGCCCTCGAGGCCCTGCTGCGCCTGCGCCAGGCGGCCTGCCACCCGGCCCTCGTGCCGGGCTCCCGCGTTCGCCGTTCGGCCAAGGTCGAGCTTTTGATCGGCCGCCTGGCCGTCGCCGCCGAGGACGGGCACCGCAGCCTGGTCTTCTCCCAGTGGACCGGCCTGCTCGACCTGGTCGAAGCGCCACTCCGGCAGGCCGGCCTCGACTTCGTGCGTCTCGACGGCTCGACCCGGGACCGGGCGGCGGTGGTCGCCGCTTTCCAGCACGAGCAGGGGCCGCCGGTGATGCTGGTCTCCCTCAAGGCCGGAGGGACCGGCCTCAACCTCACCGCCGCCGACCATGTGTTCCTGCTCGATCCCTGGTGGAATCCTGCGGTGGAAGACCAGGCCGCGGATCGCACCCACCGCATCGGCCAGCAGCGGCCGGTGCTGATCCACCGGCTGATCGCCGAGGACACGGTGGAAGAGCGGATCCTCGCCCTCCAGCGAGCCAAGCGGCGACTGGCCGACGCGATCCTCGACGGCACCGGTTCGACCGCCGGCCTGAGCCGGGACGACCTGCTGGCCCTGCTCGACTAGCGACCGGGGTCTTCCCGGCCGCCCGATCACCGCGAAAGTACCGGGACGGAGGTATCACGGGGCGGCGACCTCGCTCTACTGGTCCGCGAGCTGCCGATGCGAATCCTCTTCTACAGCCACGACTCGTATGGCATGGGCCATATCCGGCGCACGGTGAACGTGGCCGGACGACTGCTGCGCGAGTTTCCCCAGGTCTCGGGACTGGTGCTCACCGGTGCGCCGCGGGCCCACTACTTCACCTATCCGCCGGGCTGCGACTACATCAAGCTCCCGTCGGTGACCAAGAACGACCGTGGAGACTACGTCTCCCTCGACCTGGAGCTGAGCCTGGACGACACCGTCTCCCTGCGCCGGGGGGTGATCAGCTCGGTGGCCCGATCCTTCGTTCCCGACCTGGTGCTGGTGGACCACACGCCGAGGGGGCTGTGCGGGGAGGTGCTCCCGCTGCTCCAGCCGCAGCGCACGGGAAACCGGCAACCGATCCGGGTACTCGGCCTGCGGGACGTGATCGACGATCCCGGGCGGGTGCGGAAGAGCTGGCAGGCGACGGGCGTGGTCGAAGTGCTGCGCTCGGCCTACGACCGGATCCTGGTCTACGGCCAGCAGGACATCTTCGACGTGGCACAGGAATACGAGCTGCCCCCCGAGGTGGAGCGCAAGATCGTCTACACCGGCTTCGTCACCACCCCGCTGGAGACGGCTCCCGACAAGGGAGAGGCCCTGCTGGCGACCCACGCCCCGCGCACCGGGCGCCTGGTGACAGTGACCGCGGGCGGCGGCGGCGACGGACTGCCGCTGATGCGCAGCATGCTCAGGGCCTACCGCGCCCTGGGCCCGCAACCCCCGTTCGAATTGCTCCTGGTCAGCGGCCCCCTGCTCAGCCCGCGCAAGCGGAAACGCCTGGCCGAACAGGTCCGCAACCTCGAGGGCGTGAGCCTCCTGGAGTTCTCGCCGGATCTGCCCCGGCTCTACGCCATCTCCGCCCTGGCCGTCACCATGGGCGGGTACAACACGGTCTGCGAGCTGGCCGCCGTCGGTGCCCGCGCCCTGATCGCCCCCCGCATCCACCCCCGTCTCGAACAGCAGGTCAGGGCCGACCGCCTCGCGCGCCGGGGCGTCGTCGATGTTCTGCCCCCGGGAATCGACGATCCCTCCCGGCTGGCGAGGATCCTGCTCGAGGCCCTCGACCGCCCCCGCCCTCCCCGGAACTGGCAGCTGGACCTCCAGGGCCTCGATCGCATCGGCCCCTACCTCGCCGGCCTGCTGCGAACCCGCCGCCCCACGGCGGCCTGGGACGACCAAGGAGCCGCCCTGTGATCGGCTACGTGCTCAAGATGTACCCCCGTTTTTCGGAGACCTTCATCCTCGCGGAAATCCTCGAGATGGAGGCTGCGGACCGCGAGATTACCGTCATTTCCCTCAAAAAACCCAACGACGGCCGCTTCCATGAGGACCTGGCCCGGGTGCGGGCGGAAGTCCGCTACCTACCCGAGCGGGCCACCGGGCATCCCTGGCGTTTTCTCTCCTCCCACGGTCGGGCCTTCCGGCGCTCCCCCCTGCGCTACCTCTCCGCCCTGGGCCGTGCCCTGCGCTGGCTGCCTGCCTCATGGAAGGGTTTTCTGCGGGCTCCGCTGATCGCCGAGCAGGCTGCGGCCGCGGGCTGCGAGCGCCTGCACGCCCATTTCGCCAGCCTGCCGGCGATCAGCACGCTCTTCGCCGCCCACCTGATGGGAGTGCCCTTCACCTTCACCGCCCACGCCAAGGACATCTATCACCGCTCCCGTTCCCGGCGCATGATCGCCGCCCTGCTGCGCCACGCGGAAAGAACGATCACCGTCACCGATTACAACCGGCAGGTGCTCGAGAAGCTGGGTGACGGGCAGGCCGCCCCGATCACGCGGATCTACAACCACGTGGACACCCGGCGCTTCGCGCCCTCGACCCCGGCCGCCACGCCGGTCATCCTCGCGGTGGGCCGGCTGGTGGAGAAGAAGGGCTTTGAACACCTGGTCGAGGCCTGCGCCCTGCTGCGCCGGCGCGGTATCGAATTCCACTGCCGCATCATCGGCAAGGGGCCGCTGGCCGGCGCCCTGCGTGAGCAGATCGAGCGTCTCGACGTGGCCGACCGGGTCAGCCTCGAAGGCCCCCGCTCCCGCGCCCAGCTCCAGGATCTGCTGCCCCGGGCCTGGGTCCTCGCCGCCCCCTGCGTGATCGGCGCCGACCGCAACCGGGACGGACTCCCCACGGTGATCCTCGAGGCCATGGCCTGCGGCGTGGCCGTCGTCTCCACCCCGGTGACCGGCATCCCGGAAGCCGTTCAGGACGGGCAGACGGGACTGCTGGTTCCCGAAGGCGACCCCGGGGCCCTGGCCGACGCCATCTGGCGCCTGCTGGCCGACGCCCCGCTCCGCCGGCGCCTGGGACGGGCGGCCCGGGAGCGCGTGATCGAACACTTCGACACCCGCAAGAACGTCCGCCAACTGGCCCGCCTGCTCGGCGAGTCCCAGGACCCGCCCCCTCCCCTCTCCCCCGGCCGATTGAAGGAAAGCGAGGCCCTGCGATGAAGCTGCTCTACGTCTGTGCCGATCCGGGCATCGCCCTCGACGGCTTCAAGGGAGCCAGTGTCCACGTGCGGCAGACGATCGGCGCCCTGGCCGATGCAGGCCTCGAAATCAGCGTGGTCGCGGCCCGGCCGGGCCAGTGGCACGACCCCCGCTGCGAGTCGCTGGCCGTGGAACCGCGGCAGAAGACCGCGCTCCACCCCACCGCCATGGAAACCGAGCAGGCGGCCCTGGCGCGGGTGCCCCAGATGGTGCGCGCAGCCGTGGAGGGAGCCGAAGCCGGTGGTTACGACGCGGTCTACGAGCGCTACTCCCTGTGGTCCACCGTCGGGCTGGCGGTGGCCGAACGGATGGACATCCCGCTGGTACTGGAGATCAACGCGCCCCTGGTGGACGAGGCCCGACGCTACCGCGGACTGCGCCTGGGCTCGCTGGCGGCGGCCATCGAAGAGACCAACATCGCCGGAGCCGAGCGGGTGTTCTGCGTGTCCTCGACCCTGTGTCGCCACGCGGCGCGCCTGTCCAGCCGACCCGAGAAGATCGAACTCTTCCCCAACGTGGTCGATCTCGACGCCTTCAGCCCCGCCACCGAGGACCCGGCCGGAGACGCTCCTCTGATCGTCTTCCTCGGCAGCCTCAAACCCTGGCATGGCGTACTCGATCTGCTCGAGGCCTTCCACCGTCTTTCCCGGCGCCTGGCCGGTCCCCGACTGCGCTTCATCGGCGATGGCCCGCTGCGCTCGCGCCTCGAGGAAGAAATCGCGGCCCGCGACCTGGGCGCCCGGGTGGAGGTCACCGGGGGGGTGGCCCACGACGAGATCCCCGCGCTGCTGGCCGAGGCCCAGATCGGTGTCGCCCCCTACCCGAAGCTCGACAATTTCTACTTTTCGCCGATCAAGCTGGTGGAGTACGCCGCCGCCGGCCTGGCCATCGTCGCCACCGAGACCGGTGACTACAGGCGTCACCTGCACGCCGACGAGCATCTGCTCGAGGTCCCCCCGGGTGCCACCGCCCAGCTCGCCGCGGCCCTCGAACACCTGGCCACCAACCCCGCCCTCCGGCGGCGCCTGGCCCGCAACGCCCGGGAGGCGGCCGAGCGGCACCTGAGCCTGGACAGCGCCCGGGAGCGACTGGTGGCCGCCCTGCACACCCTGATCGCCCGGCGGGGCCCCCTGCGCGAGGAACTGGCCGGATGAAGATCGCCTACATCGTCAAGGAGTTTCCCCGCCTGTCGGAGACCTTCATCCTCACCGAACTGCTGCAGCTCGAGGCCCTGGGACACGAGGTGGTCGTCTTCAGTCGCCACGAAGGATCGGCCGAGGTGCCCCACGAGGGCCTGTCCCGACTCCGCGCGGAAGTGGTCCAGCTTCAGCCGCTGCTGCGGGATCGCCTCTGGGAGTCGTTCGAAAGTCACCTGGCGGCCTCGCGCAAACTGGGAGAGAGCTACGACCGGATGATGGAGCAGGCCATCTCCCTGCGCTCGCGGAACGAGATGCGCTACTGGATCGTGGCCGCGGCCCTGGCCCGGCAGCTGCGTGACCGCCGGGTCGACCTGATCCACGGGCACTTCGCCACCGGCAGCGCCTCGATGGCCCGCTACGCGGCGGGACTGGCCGCGCTGCCCTACACCTTCACGGCCCACGCCAAGGACATCTACGCCGAGACGGTTTCCATCCCCCGCTTGCGGAACCTGTGCCTGCAGGCCGCCGCGGTGGTCACGGTCAGCGACGCCAACGTGGCCTACCTCCAGCAGATCGCCCCCGGCGCCCACATCCGCCGGATCTACAACGGTGTCGATCTCCAGCGGCTGCCCGAACTTCCTCCACCGCCCCTTCCGCGATCACCGCGGATCCTCTTCGTCGGACGCTTCGTCGAGAAGAAGGGCCTGCCCGTCCTGCTCGATGCGGCGGCCGCGCTGAAAGCCGAAGGGCGGGAGTTGAGGTTGCGACTGGTGGGCGAGGGCCCCCTCGAGGAAGAACTGCGCCGCCGCGCCGCCGCGCTGGACCTGTTAGAGGTGGTGGAATTCGTCGGCCCGGCCTCCCAGGAAGAGGTGATCGGCCGCCATTTCCCCGAGTCCGCGGTCTTCGCCATGCCCGCCGTCATCGCCGCCGACGGCGATCGGGATGGGCTGCCCACCACCCTGCTCGAAGCCGCGGCGTGCGGCGTGCCCATGGTCTCCACCGCCGTCACCGGTATTCCCGAAATCCTGGGTCATGGAGAAGCCGGGCTGATCGTCGCCCCCGGTGACGCCGAGGCCCTGGCCGGGGCGCTGGGCCGGATCTTCGATCAGCCCGCCATCGCAGCCCGCCTCGCCACCGCCGCCCGTCGACGCGCCGAAGCGCTCTTCGACGCCCGGCGCAACGTGGCCCAACTCGCCGCCCTCTTCGAGCAGGCCGCCGGGAAACACTCCGGCGCCGGGAGCGCGTGATGCCGGCAACGGGCAACGGGCTTTCGGAGAAGCTCGTCCGCTTGGTGCGGATCTACCGGCGCTTCGCGCCCCTGCTCCGACAGCACCGTCTGCGCATCCTGGCCGCCGGGGTCGCCATGCTGGGGGTCATCGCGGCGGGACTCGCCGCCCCGTGGCCCCTGCAGGCGGTGATCGACGGCGTGCTGCTCAACCGCCGGGCCGATGGACTGGTGGGCCTGCTGCGAAGGGTTCTGCCGGACTCTCCGACGGCCATGCTGCTGACCTGTTCGGCGATGATCGTCGTCCTCGCCGCCCTGCGGGGAGCCCTGAGCTATGTCCAGATGATCCAGGCCAACACCGTCGGGCACAGAGTGGTTTCGAATCTGCGGGTCGACCTCTTCGCCCGCCTGCAACGCCTGTCGCTGACCTTCCATGCCCGCCAGCGCACCGGAGACCTGCTCGTCCGCCTGACCGGCGACGTGTCGATGCTGCGGGAAGTCCTGCTGCCGGCCCTGCTCGACCTGGCGTCCCGCCTGCTGATCGTTGTGGGCATGTTGACCCTGATGGCGCTGATGGATCCCCGGCTGACCCTGATCGCCGTGGCGTTGATTCCCCTGCTCGTCCTCGCCTCCTCCCGCTTCGGCCGCCGCATTCGCGCGGCCACCCGTTCCCAGCGCAAGAAAGAGGGCCGCCTCGCCGCCGTCGCCGGCGAGGCCCTCGGCGCGGTTCCGATGGTCCAGGCCTTCTCCGGTGAGAGCGCCATGGCCGACCGTTTCGCCACCCAGAACCGGCGCTCGCTGCGCGCCGGCCTGCGTACCCTGCGCCTGCAGGAGTCCCTCTCCCGTATCGTCGAGGTCAGCCTGGCCCTGGGCTCGGCCTCCGTGCTCTTCGTCGGCGCCCGGCAGTGCCTGGCCGGCATGATGTCCCCGGGTGAGCTGATCGTCTTTCTCGCCTACCTCAAGGGACTCTACCGGCCGATCCAGGGCAGCGCGCGACTCGTCGCCCGCTTCAACAAGGCCATCGCCTGCGGCGAGCGCGTGCTCGAGGTGCTGGACTCCAGCGACGAGGTGGCCGACGCTCCGGGAGCCGTGGAAGCCCGGCACATCCGCGGTGAGATCGTCTTCGACTCGGTCACCTTCGGCTACGATCCCGATCGCCCCGTGCTGGAAGACGTCTCCTTCACCATTCCCGCGGGCAGCCGCTTCGGCATCGCCGGTCCGTCCGGCGAGGGCAAATCGACGATCCTCGCCCTCCTCTTGCGCCTCTACGAGCCCCAGCAGGGGCGCATTCTGATCGACGGAAAGGACATCCGGGACTACACCGTGGAGTCCTACCGGCGGCAGATCGCGATCGTACTCCAAGAGCCCTTTCTCTTCGGCATCTCGGCCCGGGAGAACATCCTCTTCGGCCGTCCCGAGGCGAGCGACGAGGAGGTCAGGGAGGCCGCCCGGCAGGCCGGCGCCGACGCCTTTCTCTCGCGCCTGCCCGAGGGTTACGACTCGCTGCTCGACGAACGGGGTGGATCCCTCTCCCGCGGACAAGCCCAACGGGTCGCCATTGCCCGGGCCGTGCTGCGCCGAGCGCCGATCCTGGTTCTCGACGAAGCCATGACCGGCCTTGACGCCCAGAGCGAGAAGATGATCCTCGCCACCCTGCGCCGGCTCAGCCGTGGCCACACGAGCGTCTGGATCGCCCACCGCCTCGACCACATCCTCGGATGCGACCGCATCATCGTTCTCAGGAACGGCAAGGTCGTCCAGCAGGGCCGACCCCGGGACCTGCTCTTCGAAGACGGTGCGATGAAGCACCTGTTCCGCGAGACGGGCTGATGGCGATGGCACACCCCGTGATCGACGACCCGACTCTCAAGGGTCTGAAAGTGGCTCTCGATCCGGAGCAGGTCGCCACGCTGCTCGAGTCCCTGTTCGGCAAGCCGTGCACGGTGGACAGCATCGAAGTGATCAAGCACAAGCCGGGCAAGCGCTGTGCGCTGGCCTACAGGGTCGAGGCTCCCGGCGGCGTCCAGCGCCTCTTCGCCAAGACTTTCCGTACCGAGCGCGGCGCGCGCATCTACGGGACCATGTCCCGCCTGGCGCAGGCCACCCGCGGACCGGAATTGATCGTTCCCCGTCCACTGGCCTACTTTCCCAAGCCCAAGCTCCTGTTCACCGAATTCCTCGAAGGCTGTCCCCTGGGAACGCCCCTCTACGCCGGGCTGGGCTCCGAGCCCGCCGCCCGGGCGGCCCGGGCGCTGGCCCGTTTCCACGCCACCGGGGTGAGCTTCGTTCGCTCCTGGAGCCTGGCACAGGAAATCGACAACACCGCCGCCTGGCTCAGCCACCTCCCCGAAAAAGCCTCTCTCGACGCCGAGGCGCTCGTCACGGCCCTGCGGCGCCTGCAGCGAGTCGCGACACGATTGGCGCCGGGCCCCGCGGGACCGGTACACCGGGACTTCTACCTCGAGCAACTCTGGGACATGGACGGGACCACCGCTCTGCTCGACCTGGACGACGCGCGGGAAGGCGACCGGGCCCTGGACGTGGGAAACTTTCTCGCCCACCTGACCCTGCGCGGGCTGCAATTCCCTGCCAGCGCCCGCGTGTGCGAAGAAGCACGCCCGCTGTTCCTCGAGACCTACCTCGAACAGGTGCCGGACGCCCGCGACGATCTCCCCCGCCGCGTCCTCTTCTACGAAACCACCACTCTCTTCCGCCTCTGCGGCGTCTACGCCGGCAGGGCACGGTGGGCCCGGCGGCTTCCCCCCGTGCTTTTCGACACCGCCACCACGAGCCTTTCCCGGTTGGAGGAGTCATGAACCATCGCACCCTGACCATCCTTTGCATGCTCGGCGCACTGCTCCCCGCGGCCGCCACCGCGGCCACCATCAGTGGTCGAGTCACCAACGAACGCGGCGAGGGCCTGGCGGGAGTCGACCTCGACTTCATCGTCGTCTCCACCGGAGCGGAGGAAAAACCCAGCGGTGACACCACCGATGCGCTGGGCTACTACACCACCATCCTCCCCGACGAGGTCTACGACGTCTATTACTCCCCCGTCCCGGGTACCCCCTACGCCGGCCACGTGGAACGCAACGTGAACCTGAACCTGCCCCAGACGGTGGACGTGGTGCTCGCCGACGCCTACTTCGTACGGGGCAAGGTACTCCGGGCGGATACGGGAGGCCCCGCCGTCAACGTCGACCTCGACTTCGAAAACGTGATCACGGGCGAAAAGATCTTCACGCCGGCGGACAACACGGATCTTCTCGGTGAATACTCCGTGCCGGTACCCGTCGGCATCTACGTCATCAGCTACGAGGGCCCCGCTCCCGACCTGGTCACCGATCCGCCCCAGCTGGCCCCCGCCCTTGCCGAAGGCGAGATCAGCGTCACCGGCGACGGAGAGCTGACACTGCCGACGATAACCCTCGAACCGGGTTATGAAGTCAGCGGAAGCGTGCTTGACTTCAAGGGAGACGCGGTGAACAACGCCGACCTGGACTTCATCGAACAGGCCGGCGGCACGACCATCTTCACCAAGGGAGACAACACCAACGCCCAGGGGCGATTCAAGACCATCGTCCCCTCGGGAACCTACCGCATCAAGATCAAACCGGCCGCCCTCGATCCCTCTCCGGCCTCGATGGTGGAGAACGTCGTGGTGGCCGGTGCGCCGGTGGACATCGGTACCGTGACCCTGCCCGAGGGCTTCGGGGTGACGGGCTTTGCGCGCACACCGACCGGCGAGGGCCTGTGGGGCGTGCGCCTCGAGGTGAGTGACGCGACGCTGGGAGACCCCGTGCCGGTCAACCGCAACGGTACGGCGGCCGATGGGAGCCACCACATCCGCCTCGCCTCGGGCTCCTACGACATTCGCTTTCAACCTCGCCGGGATCCGCTCTACGACGAAACCCTCCGACCCAACGTGCTTGTGCTGGCCGACACCGACCTGGGCGACACCGTACTGCCCGCCCATGACCAGGACGGTGACGCGGTGGCCGACATCGACGACAACTGTCCCTTCGTCGCCAACCCCGGCCAGGCGGATGGAGACGGCGACGGCCGGGGTGACGCCTGCGACCTCTGCCCGGCGGCGACCGACCCCGCTCAGCGGGACAACGACGGCGATGGCCGGGGTGACGCCTGCGACGACGACGACGACAACGACGGGATCGGCGACGCCGCCGACAACGACCGTGACGGCGACGGCCGGGCCAACACCGTGGACAACTGTCCGTCGAACGCCAACCCGGACCAGAGGGACCGGGACCTCGACGGGATCGGCGATGCCTGCGACGACGACGACGGCCTGGTGGGCGGCCTGCGGCCGGAAGGCGGTGAACTGGCCTGGTCGCCGGAAACCGGCGCCCTGTCCTACAACGTCTACCGGGTGGCGGCCAGCGACATCTCGAGCCTGAACTACGGCACCTGCCGCGCACGCCGGGTCACCGCGCCGCTCTACCGGGAGATCACCCCCGTGCCCGCCGGGCAGGCCTTCTGCTACGTCGTCACGGTGATGACCGCCGGCGGCGAGGGTTCGATGGGCCAGGCATCTTCCGGCGCAGAGCGGAGCAATCTGCGCACCTGCCCATGAAGCGCCCGGCGGCCCTGGGCCGGGGGATCCTCCTCGCCGCGCTGGCCGGAGGCCTTCTACCGACGACCCCCGGTGTCGAACGTCCGCGCCTCGAGCCCGGCCTGCGCGTCGAGGTCAAGGGCACCTTCCTGCCCGACGGCTCCCTGCTGGCCGACGAGGTGGAACGCCGCGACGAACAGGACCGCGACGAAGAGCTGCGGGGCAACATCAGCGCCATCGATCCCGACCGGAGGACCCTCCGCCTGCTCGGCTTCGAGGTCCTTGTCCCGGACACGGTTCCAGTCGTCGACGATCGCCGGGGACCGGCCCGCCTGGAGGACCTGCGTCCGGGCCTGCGGGTCAAGGTCGACGGGATGCGGGACGAGCGGGGCCGTTTCGTCGCCCGCAAGATCCGCATCCGGGAAAACCAGTACCGAGAGACCAAGCTGGTCGGTCAGATCGAGAGCTTCGAGGCCGCCGGCGGCGGGATGGCCACCCTGCGGCTGGTCGGCGTCCTGGTGCGGCTGGGCGACGGCACGGACTACGCCGGCTTCGGTGAGGCCGGCAAGAGCCCGGTGCGACGACGGCTGGGGGTGCTCGATGACGATGACGTCCAGATCAGCGGCCGGCTCCGACTCGGACGGCGTATCGCCTTCGGCGGCGAGTTCCGCCTGCGCAGCGAAACCCTCGAGCGGATGGACCTGGGGGTCGACGACACCCCGCGGCAGTTGATCCCGGAGGTCACGGGCATCTTCGGCATGACCGTCGACATGGGGCGCTGGTTTTCCTACATCGAGATGGAAGGCGCCCGCGAATACCTGATCGAGGGCCCCTTTCTCGGCACCGATCATCGGGATCGCACGCGACTGGAGTTGGGCGAGGCCTACGTGGAGTACCAGGCCCTGGCCTCCCGCAGCCTGTCGGTGGCCATCGGGCGACAGAAGTTCAACGAGACGCGGGAGTGGTACTTCAACAACAAGCATGTCGACGCGCTGCGGGTGGCCTACAACCGCCGGCACTGGGGCGTCGAGGCCTCGATCAGCCGCAACGTGTTCAACGACGTGGCCTACGAGGACGAACGTTCGAAGACCAACCTGATCGTGCAGGCCCACCTCGAGCCCTTCGAGGACTGGCGCGTGGAGGGTTTCTTCGTCGAACGCCGGGACCGGCGGGAAAAGCCCGACTCTCCCCGCCTGTTGGGCCTGCGCCTGCTCGGCGAGCCGGGGCGCCACCTGGAACTCTGGCTCGATGCCGCCGTGGAACGAGGCGAACGCAACGCCCGCGTCGACCACGGAGAGCGCTCCCTGCGGCCGATCCGGGCCCGGGCCTTCGACATCGGCGTCAGCCTCCGCAGCCGCTGGAAGATGGATCCCACGCTGACGGTGGGCCTGGCCTCGGCCACCGGCGACGATCCCTCCACCGCCGACGTGGACGAGTCGTTTCGCCAGAGCGGTCTGCACCGCAACCGCGGACACTGGCGGGGGGTCGTCTCGTTCCGCTACTACGGCGAGGCTCTCGACCCGGACTTGCAGAACCTGAGCATTTCCACCCTGGCCCTCGGCCTGCGGCCGGCGACGGGTTTGAGCGTCGATCTGGTCTACCATGGCTATCGCCAGGATCAGCCCGCCCGGGTCGACTTCAACACCGACCTGGACACCCGCCCCCGGGGCCTCCACGGCCGCATCGGCCACGAATGGGACCTGGTCTTCGGCTACGAACCCACGCGCCGCTTCGAGGTGCGGGCCACGCTGGGGCGCTTCTTCCCCGGCCCCGCCTTCGAACCCGGCGTCCGGGCCGCGACCACCTTCCGCACCCAGTTCAAGATGCGCTTCTGAAGGCAAGAGGAAGACCCATGGCTTTTTCCCGACCCGCCCCCCCGACTCACCTCGCCCTATGCCTGACGCTGCTCGCCGCGGCGGCTCCGGGATCCCTGCTCGCCCAGCAGGGCGAGCCCACCGGCGCGGTGGCCCAGATCGACTTGTGGACCGCCGCGCCGGCGGGCATGGACCTCGACTACGCCTTCCTCACGGTGCCCTCCGGCCTTTCCGGGGGCGGCGCCCTGCTGAGCCTGGCCCCCGAGCGCCAGGCCACGCCCCGCTTCTCCCTGGCCTGGCGATTCGGCGGCCGGCACCGCCTGCAGGTGGGCGGGGCGTTCTGGCAGTACGACGCCGTCGCCTCCGGCGAAACCGGACCGACGGACCGCGCCGTCGGCGCCCTGCTGGCCTCGCCGGACTTCGCCATCGGCCGCTCCCAGGTCGATACGGCCCGGGCCCGCCTGGAGATGCGGGCCAGCTTTTTCGAGGCTTTTCTCTCCTGGTCCCCACCCGGCAACGAGGGGCTGACCCTCGCCGCAGGCGTGCGTGGCGTGCGCCTCCAGCGGCAGGAGGTGGTGACCTACGGCATGGAAGCCTTCGGTACCCAGCTCGAAGAAATCATCAATCGGCGCACTGACGCATCCGCCTGGGGCCCGGTGACACGTCTCGCCTACCAGTTGCCCGTCGGTCGGCACTGGAGCTTCGAAGGCGGCGTGACCCTGGCCTGGGTCGTCGGCGACGTCGACATCCGCGCCGCGGACAGCGCCTTCGTGGCAGGCTCCTTCGACCGGGCCACGCTGGTGGAAAGCCGGGGGCGCTCTGTCACCGGCCTGCAAGTCGACGGCCGCCTGCAAATCGTGCGCCGCCTGACCTCCCGCCTCGATCTGCGAGCCGGCTGGAGCTTTTCCCACTGGGGCCAGATGGCGCGGGCCTACCGCTTCGTCGATGACGTCAGCCAGAACAGCGCCGTAATCGAGACCGACTCTGTCGCTTTCGAAGGGCTTTTCCTGGGTGTGGTCTTCGCTCCCTAAAGCGCCTGCCCCACCATCGGCGCCCTGGCTGCGGGGTCGGCGGAAACCCGGAGGACGTGGGCGGATGGGGTGGGGGGTCGACGATGGACCGCCGACAGGGACGCCGATCTCACGCCGTCTCGGACCCGTGCCGGGAGGGTCAGTCGGCGGGCGCCGCCGAGTTCCCCCTTGAATCGGCTTTCGTGATCTCCCACCGGGCGGGGTGTCGCGGGCCGACTTCCCAGAGCACCGTGGTCAGCAGCAGGAGCAGGGCGCCGGGGGCGGCGACCTGCCACCAGCCGGCAGGCAGGGTGCGGGAGGCCTCGGCGATCAGGCGGCCCCAGGAGTCCTCCGATCCGCCACCCACCCCCAGAAAGGAGAGGGTCGCTTCCACGAGCACCGCCTGGGCGAAGAGCAGGGGGGAGGCGGCGAGGAAGAGATCGGCGATTCCGGGCAGCAGGTGGCGGGTCAGGGTGCGCACGGGGCCGGCTCCCGCCGCCCTGGCCGACCAGGCCCGCTCCGAGGCGCGCCACCGCTCGGCCCGATGGTGGACCAGCCGCGACGGTCCGGCCCAGCCCACCGCGGCGATGGCCAGGGTCACCCCCCACGGGCGACCGGCCAGCGCGGAAGCGAAAACCAGCATCACCAGCAGGCCGGGCAGCGCCAGGGTGCCGTCGGTGAGCAGCCCCGCCAGGTGACCCAGCGGCCCCGGGCGCCAGGCCCGCAGCAGGCCGACGGCGGTGGCCAACAGCAGCGCCAGCCCCGCCGCGGACAGGCCCACGAGGACGGCACGACGCCCTCCCCGGGCCACCCTCCCGGCCAGGTCCCGCCCCTGGGCGTCGCTCCCCAGCCACAGCCGCCGCGGACGCGGCGGCCCGGCCAGCCGCACCCCGGGCAGAAGGCGACTGTAGCCCCCGCCGCGCACCTGGACTCCCGCGGACACGGGCTCCAGGCTCTCCGCGCGCAGGAAACCGCCCCCCGTCAATCGCGCCTCCTCGACCCGCGCCAGGGGGGGCAGCAACGCCGCCGCGGAAGCCGCCGCGCTGGGCTCGGGGGAGCCCCCCACCAGCCAGGGGCCGCCCAGGGCCGCCAGGACCAGGCCCGCCGCTGCCAGGCCACGCTTCATTCCACCACCCGGTCCGGACCGCTCCGGCGCGGGTCGAGGGCCGCGGCGACCAGGTCGGCTCCCAGGTTCCCCAGCACCACCGTCGACGCCCCCAGCAGCACCAAGGCCAGGGCCAGCGGATAGTCCGAGGCCAACACGGCGCCGGCCGCCAGCCGCCCCACCCCGGGCCAGGAAAACACCGTCTCCACCACCAGCGCCCCCGAGACCAGCAGGGGCAGGTCCAGGCCCACGAGCACCACCGTGGTGCCGAGCGTGGGGCGCAGACCGTGATTCCAGGCGATGCGAGCACGACCCAGGCCCAGGGCCCGGGCCACCGCGGCGCCGGGAGCGGCCAGGGCCTGGGCGGCGGCGGCGAGCTGGTAGCGCGCCACCATCGCCGCCGCAGGCAGGGCCAGGGTCAGGGCCGGAAGCAGCAGGTGCCGCCAGTCCGGCAGGCGACCCGCACCTCCCGGCGGAGCCGCGTGGGAGGCCGGCAGCCACCCCAGCCAACCATGGAAGAGCGCGATTCCCAGCAGGCCGAGCCAGAAGCCCGGCGCCAGGGCCAGCGGAAGCAGGGCGGTCAGCAAGACACGCCGGACCCGCGGTCCCGACAACAAGCCGCTCCACGCCACCACCAGGCCCAGCGCGTAGGCCAGCCCGAGCGCAAGGGTTCCCAGGACCAGCGAATAGGGCAGCGCCTCACGGACCGCCCGGGCCACGCTGCGCCGCCGGGTCCACGAATAGCCCAGTTCGCCCCGCAGGTAGGAGCGGACGATGGCCGCCCAGCGGGCGGGGGCCGAGCGATCCAGGCCGAGGGCCACCCGGGTCCGCTCGGCCTGCCCGGCACCGATGCCGGGTTGGGAGAGACGATCGAGGGGATCACCGGGCAGGGCCTCGAGCAGCAGCAGGGTGAGCAGACCCGCGGCGATCACCGTCACCACGGCCCGCAGCAGGCGATCGAGGAACACCGTGATCAGGGCAGGCCTCCGCTTCCCCTCACCGGGCCGCTGCGGATGCCGCCGACCGGACGGGCGGATCGACCCACCAGTTTTCGATCCCCGCGTAGGGGTGCAGCGGCGAGGGAGTGGCATCGTGCACCCTGCGGCTCAAGCCGATCAACACCCTCTCCTCGTAGAGCATGGTGTAGGGCTGCTGCTCGATGAAGCGCGCTTCCCACCGGCGCCACACGGGCAACGCGTGCTCCAGGTCGGAAGCGGCGGCGGCCTGCTCGGCCAGCGCGTCGGCCTCGGCATCGCACCAGGCTCCCAGGTTGTTGCCCCGACCCGCAGCAGCGTCACAGTGCAGGATCGACTGGGGCTCGATGCGGGTGCCCGCCCGCCAGCCTCCCAGCAGACCGTCGAAGTCCTTCGCCCGGGCCCGGGCGACGAATTCCCGGCGTGGCAGAGCCACCGGGCGCACCGCGACGCCCACCGCGTCCAGGTTCGTGACGACGCGCTCGAGCACCTCCCGCCGGAGGGTGTTGTCGGCGTTGACCAGGATCTCCAGTTCCAGCCGCCGCCCGCCTTTTTGCCGGACGCCGCCCCCGGCGGGCAGTTTCCAGCCCGCCTCCTCGAGCCAGGCCGCCGCCCGGACGGGATCCCAGGGCAGGGCCTCGGCCTGTCCGGGAAGCCCGAGAAAAGAGACCAGGGGACTGACCGCGACCCGGGCGTGACCGTGCCAGGGGCCGTCCACCAGGTCCTGCCGATCGATGGCCGCGGTCAGGGCACGTCGGACCCGGGGATCGGAAAGGATCGGATGGGGACGCCGCTCGAGCAGGGCGCGGATCGTGCCGGCGTCCTCGGAACAGCCCGTCTCGCAACCGCGGCGACGCCGGTCTTCCCCGTAGGCATCGGGCTCGAGCTGGTTCCAGGCGATGAAGGACCAGGACAGGCCCGGCAGATCCAGCAGGGCCAGATCCTCCCGCGCGGCCACCTCGGCGGCCCGCGCCGGCGGCACCTTCTCGAGCAGGTCCACCTCTCCGGCCAGCAGGGCCCGCAGAGCCTCGTCGGCCCCCGCGTAGACCCGAAAGACCAGCCGCTCCAGGTAGGGCCGCCCGGCCTCCCACCAGGTCGGATCCCGCACCAGGATCGCCTCCTGGCCCGGCACCACCCGCTCGAGACGGAAGGGCCCCGCGGAGACCATGCGTTCTTCCCAGGCGGTCTCCAGCCACTTTCCGAAGGGCAGGTCGCCGTAGGCCCGGCTGACCTGGGCGTCGTCGTTGGCGTCGAGCAACTGGTAGGCCGACGGCCGGGAGAAGCGAAACACCGCCGTCCGCCGGTCGGCGCAGTGGAAGTCCTCGATCGCCTCCTTGAGGTAGATTCCCGGCCAGCCCAGCGCCGCGGCGTGCTGGGCGCGCCAGGTGAACTCCACGTCGGCGCAGTCCACGGATCGCCCATCGGACCAGCGGGCCTCGCGCAGGTGGAAGGTCAGTTCCCGGCGATCGGCCGAGAAGGTCCAAGCCTCGGCCAGAGCGGGTTCGATGACGATGCCGGTGCCCGGGCTCCAGCGCTCACGCACCAGCCGCGGATAAAGCAGCTCGAGCACGTTGAGCGCCGTGGTGGAGCCCGCTGTATAGGGGTTCCAGCTGTCGACGTCCGCGCGCAGGGCGATGACCAATCGGCCGCCGCGGCGAGGCTTGGTTCCCGGCCCGGCGGGTGCGGAGGAACGACCCTCGGCGCCCCCGCAGCCCAGCGCCGCGCCCAGCAGCGCCAGCAGCAGCCCCCGGCTCCAGCGGGCGATCAGGAGCCGCTTCCCGACGGCAGCCGGCAGTCACCGGCTCCGGCCAGCCGATCCCGACCCGCGCTGTCCACGCCCCAGGCGGCTCCATCGCGCGCCGTCCCGGCATCGCGGAAGACGTAGAAGAACGCCGTACCCGGCGCCGGTGCGGCGGCATCCGGACTGTCCGCGTTGTCGGTCGCCGGCGTGTCGTCCGCAAGGCAGGCCAGGGGGCCGAGATCGACGGTGGACTCGTCGACCGTGGAAAGCGCGGCCACCTCGCCCCGGGCCAGGTCGTAATTCGCCGCATCGAGGACGGCGGTCCAGCGCACCTCCGTCCCCAGATTCCGCTCGAAGACCTTCAGGCTGGTGCGATCGTCGGTGCGGGCGGCGACGACGGCTTCGAGGTCCAGGGTGCCGGCACCGAGCAAACCCTTCCACTGGGAGCCGTTGGCGTCCGGTTGAGCCGTGGCCTCCAGGAGGTCGAGCACCTCGTCCGGGCTCAGCCCGGGATAGCGTTCGACCACCAGCGCGGCGGCTCCGGCGACCAGCGGCGCGGCGAACGAAGAACCGTCCCAGCGCCCATAGTCCACCTCGCCGTAGGTGGAGAGCACGCGAACACCGGGAGCCGTCAGGTCGACATCGCTTCCGTAGGAGCTGAACGCTGACCTGATTTTTCGTTCATCGACCGAGGCCACGGCGATCGTATGACTATCACTGGCGGGAAAATCCACTTCGTCGAGATTCCGGTTGCCGGCGGCCGCCACGACCACGACACCCGCCTTCCATGCCTCCTCGAGGGCATGCTCGATGACGTTGGATTCGTCGATCATGCCAAGGGAGAGGTTGATCACGTCGGCACCGTGCTGCAGGGCATAAAGGATACCCCTGGCCACGCCGAAGGCCGTGCCCCTCCCCTCCGCATCGAGAACCCGGATCGGCAGAATGCGCGCCGCGGGAGCCGCCAGATTGACCATGCCGGCCACCAGCGTGCCGTGGTGCAGCATCTCGTCCACCGAGCCGTCTCCGTCGTCATCGACGCCGTTGGGCTGCGGCCGCGCATCGGTGTTGCCATCGACCTCGTTGCGCGCACGGGTGGTCATGATCCGGCCCGCCGTGGCATCGTGATGGTAGGACATACCCGTGTCGAGCACCGCCACGATGGTCCCCGCCCCCTGCCCCATCCCGTGAGCCTGGGCAGCCCTCACCGTCCGGGCCGAGGCCTGCCCCCGGAACTGGTCGATGCCGGCCGAGCGATCCAGGTCGCCGATGGTACGCAGGACGCCTTCCGGGTTCTCCAGGCTTCGGTGGGGCTCGGCCTCCACCACGTCGGGATCGGCGTTCATCTCGCCGACGAGCCGGTCGATGTCGGTACCCTCGGCGGCCACCATCAGCCACAGCCGCCAGAGCCCGATGCCGTCCTCGATGATCAGGCCGTGACGGGCGGCCACACGGTCGGCCGAGGCCCCGGCCGTCAACTCCACCAGCAACTGGTCGGTCACCCGGTCGTCGGCCCCCGCCGGCAGGACCAGCAGCAGCCATCCGGCCAGCAGCCAGGCACACCTGGCGGCCAGATCAGACTTCTTCATTCAGCAAGCCTCCTGGCGACGGCGGAATCTCCCTTCATCGGACCATTCGAGCCCCGCATCCCCGATCGCCACGAACGGCGCCCAGCGCAGGGGATTGGGATCCCGCCGGCGGGCGCGGCGCTGGGCGGACACAAGGGCCGCCTCGACGCTCAGCCCCTCGCTGAGTCGCTGGTAGAAATCGGTCATGATGCTGCAGGCACTCGCATCGTGTACTTCCCAAAGCGAAGCCACGACCGCGCGCGCCCCGGCGAGGAGAAATCCCCGCACTAGCCCGACGAGTTCGTCGCCAGAGTGTACCGCCCCTCGACCGGTCTGGCAGCCGGAAAGAACCACAAGGTCTGCCATACCGGTTAGTTGCTGAATCTGTTCGGGTTCGATCAGGTCCGATCCCAACCGCAGAGCGCCGATGCCTCCTCCCGCCTCGGAGAAAAAACCATGGCTGGCCACGTGGAGCACGGGCAATCCCGCCTCGGCCAGCCCCAGGGCCCGCGCACCGGCGGCCGACCCGCGCAACACCCGCGCTCCGCCCAGGCAGCGCGCGACGGCGCGGATTTCTTTTTCGATCGAGGGCGTGTCCTGATCACCCGCGCCGATCACCAGGGACGTTCCCGTCGCCGGCCGCCGTCGCCGGCCCAACAGGCCGAGCACGGCCAGGCTCGGCGCGTAGCTCACCACCGCCCGCTCGATCAGCGCCCGCCCGTCGGCGTCCTCGAAGGCGTGAAACGGCACTCCGTGGAGGCGGCCGTGGGGCAGGATCCGCACGCGTCGTCCCGCGAGCCGGCTCGCCACCGGGGCGAGCAGAAGCTGCTCGAGTCGCCGCAAATAGCCGCGACAGATGCGGGAGAGCAGATCGCCGTGACGGGCCGCGTGGTCACGGCCCAGCACGTCTTTGCCCAGGTGAAAGAAGAGGCGGTCGATCAGGTCGTCGACCGCTCGCACCCGGCCCATGGCATGGTGGCTGAGCACGCCCCGTCGATCGGCCAGAAAGAGCCGGTACCGCCCGCCGACGATGGTGTACTCGAGGACCATCTCGTCCGCCGCCAGGGCCGCGAGGACCTCCCGCGGTGGAGGCGCCGGGGCCCCCACCATCGAGGCCACCGCGGGGGCGCGACTCTCGAGGCGCCCGAGGGTGGTCCAGCGAGACTCGGTCAACGCCGCCACCTGCAGCGAGCGAGTCCGGGTGCCGCCGCCTTCCGGCGGGTTGTCGAGACGATGCTCGGCCACGGCGAGCCGACGCTCGATGCTCTGCAGGCGGCCGAGAAGTCTCAGGCGCTCGGAACGCCCCCCCGCCCGGGGCAGGCAGCACTCCTTGCGCAACCGTTCGGCGAGGGCCCGCGCCTTGGCCTGCTCGGCGTGTTCGAGAGCCTGGGCCAGGGAACGCCGATCCCCTTTTTCCAGGCGGTTGGCCACCAGGGCCTCGTAGATATCCGTCTTGTCCAACAGGAAGGCCAGCTCGCTCGCTTCGCTGCTGACCCCGGTCCGCAGGCGGGCGATGCACTCTTCGGCGCGCCGCAGCCAGCGGTACTCGGCGGCTCTCGTGCCCCATCGCCTTTCGATATGCGCCAGGGCACGACAGGCCGCCAGCAGCACCCGCGGACTGCCCAGCCGCCGCCCCAAGGCCCGGGCCTGGCGGGCAGCCCGCCGGGCCTCCGCCCGCCGCCCCAGTCGCAGGCAGCACTCGGCCACCACCACGGCCGCCTGGGCCTGGCGCGAGGGGGTGCGGTGGGAGGCGAAAACGCGGGCGGCGGCGCGAGCCGCGGCGAGCGCTTCGCGGGGCTCGCCCGCCGCCAGTCGGGCCTCGGCCCAGCCCAGGCGGGCCCAGGCCCCGGCCGGGGAGTTCCCCGAATCGGCCAGCGCCTTGGCGGCTCGCTCGTAGAGCCGGGCCGCCGCTCCCGGCCGGCCTTCCCGCCGCGCCACCGCACCCCGCAGGCTCCAGCAGGCCGCCACCTCGAGCGGGTGCCGGGCCCGGCGAAAGAAGGCCTCGGCCTGGCGAATCGCCCGCACGGCGCCCTCGAGGCGGTTGAGGGTCAAAAGGGCCCTGGCGATTTCCAGGTCGGTGTGGGCCAGGCCTCGGGTATCCCCCAGGACCTGCTGGCGCCGCCGCACCCGCCGCAGACGGGCCAGGGCCGCATCGGGCAGGGCCTCGAGCAGGTCCAGGGCCGCCAGGGCGTAATCCGCCTGGGCCGCCAGCGCGCCCTGCCGCGCCGCGACGAAGGCTTCGAGAGCCTCCTGGTAGAGATCCCGAGCCGTGTCCAGACGGTCGAGGGAGGTGAGGATGACCGCCTCGTTGTAGGTGGCCTGGGCGGCCCGCGGCGGCTGCCCCGCCTGCTCGAACAGGCGGGCGGCCCGGCGGTAGTGACGGCGGGCCGCGGCGAGATCGTCCCGGGCGTGGTGCAGGTTGCCCAGGTTCATCGCCAGCCCCGCGCGGCGGCGGGGGTCGCCCCCCCCGCCGGCCCGCCGCCAGGCGGCGCGGGCCAGGCCGGCGGCCTGCTCGGCTTCCTCGAAACGACCGGCGAGGGCCAGCACCTGCACGCGGATACGCTGGGTGTCACCGCTTTCCAGCGGCCGTGCGGCCGCGGAGAAGACCTCGGCGGCCCGGCGCAGCCGACGATCGGCCGCCCCCGGCCGGCCCTGGAGGTGATCGAGGACCCCGCCAAGGCGCTGGGCCCAGGCCCGGCAGAGGGGAAGCGGCACGCGGCGCGCGAGAGCACGCGCCGCGAGAACGATTCGAGCCGCCTCGGCCAGGCGGTTGCGCAAGGCCCGGGAAAAAAGCCGGGCCAGTTCTTCGGCCAGCGCTTCGGCCTGCCGGGCGTCGATGCCGGCCAGGGTGCGGGCGTAATCGGCAGGTTCGGAACAGCCCAGCAGGGCCCGCGCCAGCGCCCGGCCGCCGCGACGCCCGGCGCTCATGGGCGATCGGGATCTTCGGGCAGGGGCAGGGATTCGATGACGAGCTTCCCCCCGCCGGTCAGCCACACCTCCAGGCCCACGGGAACCGAGCCGGACAGGCCGCGAAAGAGAAAATCTCCGGTCCCGCCCAGGGCCTGCCTGCGCCGTCCGCGCCCCGCCACGACCACCACCTGCTCGGCGCCCTCCGGAGGCAGCACCTGGCCGGCCACCTCGAGACGTCCGCGTTCATCGCGCCGCAGACGGAGGTCCACCTCACGCTCCTCGTTCCCGGAGGTCAGGCGATAGAGCAACCGCCGGTCGAGCTGCAACACGCCCGCCCGCACTTCGGCCGCCGACTCCCACGAGTCGAAGACCAGTTCCACCAGCCACCCTCCGGAGCGCGCGGGATCCGGCAACCGGGCCGCCAGGGCCTCGGCCTTGCGGAGGGTCGAGGCCGGAGGCTCGTGCAGGTGCCTTCCGGCCAGCAGTTCCTCGAGGTTCTTTTCGGAGACCCAGTTGCGACGACGACCCATCAGCACATCCTCCAGCCCGCTGCGAGACGATGAAAGTCCCTTGCCCAACCCTGTAGAGCGCTCAGCAGGCCATCTGATACCCCGACAGGACGCCCCGGACGGCTCATTTCCGTTCTCCGGGCCCGACCCCGCGGAGTTTCCCCGCCAGTTTCTTCAGGCAGCGAGCGCGGGTCGGCCCCAGGCTACCGACCGGCCGCGAGAGCCGGCGGCTGATCTCCTCGTAGCTCGGCCGGGGCTGCTCGACGTAGAGCGCTTCCAGCAGACTCCGGCAAGGCTCGTCCAGTTCTTCGAGAGCCAGCCGCACCGCGTGTTCCTGCTCGATGGCGGCGAGTCCCTGCTCGGCGTCGAGGGATGCGTCTTCGAGCTGGAGCAGGAACTCCTCGGGGTCCGGCAACTCCCGGGCCGCCCGGCGCAGCAGCGCCGTGCACTCCCGCCGAGTGACGGTGCCCAGCCAGGAAGCCAGGGATTCGACCTTGCGCAACCGGGAAAGGTTCTCCACCAGCTTGAGACAGACCCGTTGAAAGACCTCGTCCGCCTGGTCGGCCGGCAGGCGGTGAGCCACGGGAATCGAGTAGATCAGCCGACGGTAGCGATGGACCAGGGAGCGCCAGGCCTCCTCGTCCCCCGCGAGACAGGACCGAATCAGCGCCGCATCGCCGGACAATGCCCCTCCCCGATGGTCTTCCGCGGCCTCATGGACCGGATTCTAACCCGGGTCGCGCGCGCCCCGCCGCCACGACGGCCGGGGCCCACGGCCCTGGGCGCCGGTGAAGACGGATCCAATGTGCTCCCGGAAGTTTTGCCAGCGTTCGATCCGTTCTCTGGGGTTGGACTCCGGACCCACCGGTGTCGATGTTGTCCGACGGGTGGAGATCCTTTTTGGGGAGAAGTACGCGGTGACCATGCAAGGCAGAACGACGATCGACGGAACGCGCGTGAGACAGGCGTGGAGCCCCATCCTGGCGCTGGTTCTCAGCGCCGTCCTCGCCGCGGGGAGCCCGGCGGCCCTGGCCGGCGCGGGATGCGGCACCGACCAGTGGTCCGCCCTGCCGCCCGCGCCTCTCACGGCCCGGGACGGCCACGTGGCCGTATGGACCGGCACCGAGATGATCGTCTGGGGCGGAGAGGACGCCTCGGCTGCCCTGCTCGGCGACGGCGCCCGTTTCGATCCGGACCTGGGCACGTGGACCACCATCACCACCACCGGCGCTCCCGCGCCGCGCCGTGACGCCGTGGCCGTGTGGACCGGCACCGAGATGATCGTCTGGGGCGGAGAGGGCGGATCGGGCCCCCTCGGTGACGGCGCCCGTTACAATCCCGGCACCGACACATGGTCCCCCCTCAGCCTCGCCGGCGCTCCCTCCCCACGCCGCGGCCACCGGGCCGTCTGGACCGGCACCGAGATGATCGTCTGGGGCGGAGAGGACGGCCTGACCTTCCTCGCCGATGGCGCCAGCTACGACCCGTCCACCGACACCTGGGCGCCGCTCGGCAGCGTGGGCGCCCCCAGCGGCAGGGCCGATCACAGCGCGGTATGGACCGGCACCGAGATGATCGTCTGGGGCGGACGGGATGCCTCCGGCCGCCTGGGCGACGGCGCGGCCTGGAACGCGACCGCGGACACCTGGAGCGCCCTGCCTTCCAGCGGCTCCCCCTCGGCCCGCTCGGACCACGGAGCGGTGTGGACCGGCACGGAAATGATCGTCTGGGGCGGACAGGACGACGCGGGGCCTCTCGGTTCCGGCGGCCGCTACGATCCGGCCGGGACCTGGGCCCCGGTCTCCGCGGTGGGTGAGCCGTCCCAGCGCCACCACCACGCCCAGGTCTGGAGCGGATGGGAGATGATCGTCTGGGGTGGGCGCGAAGGTCTCGGCCCCACCGCCAGCGGCGCGCGCTACGAACCCGCCTCCGACACCTGGTCACCGGTGGAGACTCTCGGCGCACCCTCGGCGCGCAGCGCCATGAGCGCCGTGTGGAGCGGCAGGCAAATGCTGCTCTGGGGCGGGCGGGGCGCCGCCGGCGTGCTGGCCGACGGCAGCGCCTATTGCGGCTGCGCGGCGAGTCCGGCGGCGGACGACGCGACCTGTGATGCCATCGACGACGACTGCGACGGCAGCGTCGACGAGGACTACCCCCAAAGCTCCACCAGTTGCGGCGTGGGGGCCTGCAGCGCCACCGGGACGCTCAGCTGCGTCGACGGCACCGAGGAAGACAGTTGCGCGCCGGGCGCTCCGGCGACGGACGACGCGACCTGCGACGGGGTGGACGACGACTGCGACGGCAGCGTCGACGAGGACTACACGCCGGTCTCCACCACCTGCGGTGCGGGGCTATGCGCGGCGAGCGGAACGACCTCCTGCAGTGGCGGCGTCGAACAGGACAGCTGCTCTCCCCTGGCCCCGGCCCTCGAACTCTGCGACGGTTTGGACAACGACTGCGACGGCAGCGTGGACGAGGACCAGGGCGTACGCTACGTGGCCCCCGGGGGCGACGACGCCGGCAACACCTGTCTCGATCCGGCCCAGCCCTGCGCTTCGATCAA
>JAUZRX010000005.1 GCA_030949985.1 Acidobacteriota bacterium | reverse complement strand
ATCATCGCCGCGCTCCGCGAGGGTGACTTGCAGGCCATCCCCCCGCGCTACTGGCTCGAACTCGATTGCGTCTGCCGCGAGTGCGGCGCCGCCTATTGCCGCGGGTGCTGGAGCGATTTCATGGACGAATTCGACCCCGACCGGCCCATCTGGTACGAGTGCACCCATGCCACCCGCCCAAAAGGCCACCGCCAGATGGTGGCGGATTGAGCCGGTTGCGCCACTCCCGGGGCCTCCTCAGCGAGCGCCTGACTATCGAACGACCCTGCGCTGTCAAGATGCTTGCAGCGCCCGATCGCATTCATGTATGCATCCGCCTTGACGAGTTATCCGGCGTTCGCAGGAGAAGAGCAGATCCGTGGCGATATGAAAAACCGACGCGCCGTCGCCTCCCGCCTGCCCACGCTTCTGAATCTCCGCCGCCCCATCACCAAGAACCCCGTCAGTCCTCTCGAGCAAGCGCTCCGGAATCAGACCGGCGAGCGGTTGCGCGCCCAGCGGGGGTGCGTGATCTCGTACTTCTGGATCTTGTAGTTCATCACGCGACTCGAGATGCGGAGAAAGCGGGCGGCGTCTTTCTGGATCCAGTCGTTCATGCGCAGGGCCTCGAGAATCGCCATCTTCTCGAGCTCCTCGAGGGCCATGCCCTCGGCGGGCAGGCGCAGGACGGCGGACATGCGCGAGCGCTCGTCGCCGGCGCCGCCACCCTGCCCCAGGGTGAGGTCGCCCGGCTTGATCATGCCGCTGTCGGCCATCAGGACGGCGCGCTCGATGGTGTTCTCCAACTCGCGGATATTGCCGGGCCAGTTGTGACGAGTCAGGGCGCGCAGGGCTCCGGGGGAAAAGCCGTGCATCGGCTTCTTCAGATCTTCGCCGAAGCGCTGGAGGAAGTAGGTCGCCAGCGGGACGATGTCTTCCTTGCGCTCCCGCAGGGGAGGCATGTTGATCGTCACCACATTGAGGCGGTAGAAGAGATCTTCGCGGAATTCGCCGGCGGCGATCGCCGCCTCCAGGTCGCGGTTGGTCGCGGCGATCAGGCGGACGTCGGACTTGATGCTCCGAGTCCCGCCCAATCGCTCGAACTCCCGTTCCTGGAGCACCCGCAGCACCTTGGCCTGGGTACCCGCGGACATGGTGCCGATCTCGTCGAGGAAGAGCGTCCCCTCGTTGGCCAGTTCGAAGCGGCCGACCCGCTGGCGATCGGCGCCGGTGAACGCTCCCCGCTCGTGACCGAAGAGTTCGGACTCGAGCAGATTGTCGGGCAGTGCCGCGCAGTTGATCTTGACGAAAGGGCCGTCGGCCCGGGTGGAGTTGCGATGAATCGCCTCGGCGATCAGCTCCTTGCCGGTGCCGGTCTCGCCGAGAATCAGCACGGTGGCGTTGGACGGCGCCACCTTGCTCAACACCTCGAAAACCCGCCGCATGGCCGGCGACTCGCCGACGATGTTGTCGAAGCGGCCGACCAGGTCGCGCCGGTCGAACTCCATCAGCCGGGAGAGCAGGCGCCGGTGCTCGAGAGCCCGCTCGGCCTTCAGCTCCAGTTCCTCGAGGTTGAAGGGTTTCTGGATGTAGTCGTAGGCCCCCAGGCGCATGGCCTGCACGGCGCCTTCCACGGTGCCGTAGGCGGTCATCATGATCACCGCCGTCGAGTCGTTGATCATCCGCACCCGGCGCAACAGCTCCAGGCCGTCGACAACGGGCATCTTGTAATCGGTGATGACCAGGTCGAAGACCTGCTCTTCCAAGGCCTCGAGAGCTTCGTCACCCGCTTCCGCCTGGACCACTTCGTGCCCCGCGTCGACGAAAGCCTCGGCGATGCCTTCCCGCAGGTTGCGCTCGTCCTCGGCAACCAGAATCTTCCGCATGGGTTCTCCTACCCGCGCCCCTGCCCGTCATCGACCGCCACCGGCAGCCGGAGGGTGAAGGCCGTCCCTCCCTGCTCGCCCACGGACACGTCGATCATGCCATGGTGGCATTCTACGATTTTTCGCGCCATGGCGAGGCCAATCCCCGATCCACCCTCCTTGGTGGTGACGAAGGGGTAGAAAATCTTGTCCCGCACCTCCGGGGGAATGCCCGGTCCGTCGTCCCGGATGGTCACATCCACCGCCCCCGGCTGGCGCTGGGGACGCGCCACCGGGCGAATATCCACCTCGATCTTGCCCTCCTCCCCCACCGCCTGGTAGGCGTTGACCAGGATGTTGGTGAAGACCTGCCGCATCAACGCGGGATCGTGCTCCACGTCGGGAGCTTGGGGGTCATAACGACGCTCGACGATCACCTGGCTGTCGGGGAAGCGCGCCCGGGCTTCGGCCAGGGCTTCGTCGAGGGCCGCGGCCAGGGAGCGGCGCTGCATTTCCGGAGCGATGGGCCGGGCGAACTCCAGGCCGCGGGTGACCGTCTGGTTGAGTCGGGCCACCTCGGCGGCGATCTTCTCCACCGATGCCAGCGCATCGTCGCCCGCGCCGCAGCGGGCCAGCTTGCGGCGCAACAGGGTGGCCATCACCTCGATGGAGGCCAGGGGATTGCGTATCTCGTGGGCCAGGCTGGCGGCCATCTGTCCCAGGGCCGCCAGGCGGTCGCGCAAGCGGTCCTGCTCTTCCTGGCGCTCGACCTGGGTCAGGTCCTTGAAGAACAGCGCCACACCGAGTTGCCGCCCCTCCGCCACGATCGGCGAGATGGTAAAGCCGATGGTGCGGCCGTCGTCTTCCCTGGAACGGATCTCCATCTCGGCCCGATTGGGGAGCTGGGACATTTCCAGCGCGTCGATCAGCACCTCGGCCAGCCGCGGGTGACGGGCGAGCGCGTCGCGCACCGGCCGCCCCTGGGCCACCGGTTCGTCGAGTTCGAGGATCTCCCGCGCCAGCTCGTTGACCGTCAGCACGCAGCCCTCCTGGTCCACGGTGACGATCCCGCAGCGCATACCCTCCACGACTCCTCGGAAGAAGACGTCCGGCCCGTCCAGAAGACACTCCTTCCCGACGCCATCCGGCGCCCGGCAGGTGGAACTTCCCTCCGGGTCCAATCTCGTGACGGAGGAAGAACCGGTCAAGGCGCCCTCCTGGCCCGACGCGCCCGGCGCGAGAGGGCCTCCCGCAGCCAGGCGGCGTCCTCGCCGTCGATCACCCCGTCGCCGGTGGGGTCCCACGAGGTGCGGTAGACGGGATCGCCCCGCTCCACGCCGAAGAGCTGCTCGAGCAAGGCCAGGTCGCGCTCGTCCAGGCCGCCCGACCCGTCCAGGTCGAGCACGGCCGGGTGAGCCGCCGCGTAGGCCGGCGCCTTGGGCACGGGATTGACCACCAGCAGGTCGGCCGGCGACACGCCCGCGGCATCCTCCGCCAGCACCGCGATCACCGCCAGGTCATGGCGAATCACGGTGGTCTGCACCACCGTCAACCCCTCTCTCCGGGAGAGCACCCAGGCGCCGTCGTCGAAGTTGGCGCCGCTGATCGAAACCAGGCTCTCCCGACCCGGCCGCACATCTCCCTCCACCCCGTCGATCCGCGGCGCGGGATAGCTGACCAGGGTGCGACCGGCGCGGGCCGCGGCATTGCCGAAGCTGTCGTAGGGGCGCAGGCGGAAGCCGTAGCGCCGACCGTCGGCCAGGCCCGTGATCACGGCCCGGGTGGCCAGCCCCACGTCGAGCACCTGCACCATCCGGCCATCCTCGTCCAGCACCTCCACCTCGAAGCCGGCGGTCAGATCGTCGGTGGGCTCGCCCCAGGCGAGCACCAGTTCTCCGGCCCGAACCCCGCCGCCCGCCAGGGCCAGCACGGCCAGGATGAGCGCCATCCCGCCCACGATCTTCATGGCTCTTCCTCCCCGGATCATTCGGCCACCCCCAGGGCCCCGGTGGCTTCCTGGGGCTCGACTTCCGTGGCGAAAGGCGCGCCCACGCTGCTGCCGGCGGGCAGCAGGAACTCGCCGCTCTCACCGATCAGCACCACGCCCAGGGGACCGGTGCGCACCTGCACCATGCCCCACGAGCCCGCCGGCAAAGCCTGCTTGGGGCGCAGCAGCACCGTGCGCCCGCCGTCCTCCAGCAGGACCTGCTGCAGGGGCACCGGCTGGTAGCGTCGGCCCACCTTGGTCAGCACGCGAAAGACGCTGTCGTTGGCCGACCGTGGAGCCACGGGCACACCGAAGCGCACCCGGAACTCGGCCCCGGTGGGCACGCCGGAGCTGGTCAGCGGGGCCTGGCCCGAGTTGGGCTCGAGGCTGGTCTCGGGGCCGCCCGCAGGATCCCGGTAGGAAATCTGCTCGAGGGCGCCTTCCACCCGCCACGCCGGACGGGTCATCCACACGCCGTCCATGTACAGGTCGCCATGGCCCGCTCTCCGCAACCGATCGAGGGCCGCATCGCCGCCCAGGTGAACCATGGTGGTGTAGGCATGATCCGCCAGCAGGCTCTCGGCCAGCAGCAGGCGGATGGTCCGTCCCCCGGACTCGAAGCGGGGCGAAGTGTCGAGCTGGGCCAGGGGCCGGTCGCCGTCGAGCACCGCCAGCCGCTGTCGCAACTCGGCGGGGCTGAAGACGGTGGCCAGGCCGCTCATGTCCCGATCGAAGGTGATCCGCACCTCGGCGAGCTGGCGACTGACCCCCACCGCGCCGGCGCCCGGGAAGGCGTCGAGCACCGTGGGCCGGCTGGAGGAGTCCCGCTGGTCGGCAGCGGTGGTGAAGCCGGGCGACTGGGTGTAGCTGGCGGCCAGGGGGTTGCCGGCCTGGTCCTGGACACCGCCGGCGCCGCCCCGCGCGAAAAGGCGGTAGGTGGCGCCGGAGGCCAGGGGCTGGGCGGGCTTGAGGGTCACCACCGCACCGGAGACCCGGGGCCAGCCGGCCTGCTGGGCCACCGGCGCGCCGGAAGCATCGAGAATCTGCACGGTCGAGGCCGTCACGCTGGCGGGATCGAGCGCCTCGCTGAAGGTCAACCGCGGCTCGAAGGTGACCGGAACCTGGCCGGCGCCGGCCCCGGGATCACTGCTGGTGACCCGCGGGGGCGTGGTGTCGTTCGGTGCGGGCAGCACTTCGACCGCCTCGGCCAGAGTGCCGAAGACCCAGGGGTGGGGCGAAGGGTCGCTCCAGGAGCGATCCGGGTTTTCCACGGTCAGGGAGGACCACCCCGTGGCCGCGTCCGAGGCCGCCCGCACGCGCACGCGGAGGGTTCCACAGGCGTCCACCGTGGTCTGCTCGACCACAAGGCCGCTGTTGCCGAAAAGCACCTGTGCGGGCGGATAGTTCCCATCGCCCCCATCGAAGTTGGCGCCGCTGACGGTCAGGGTGGCGGTTTCGCCCTGGCGCAGGCTGGCCGGCTCGACGCGGGTGATCACCGGCCGGGGCAGGCCCTGCACCTGGTTGCTGTCCCCGGCGCTTTCGAGCCCGCCGGTGTCGTAGGCCCGCACCGCCGCGTACCACATGCGGCAGTCGGTCAGCCCGGTCAGGGTGGCGCTGGTGGAGAGCCCGGCATCCTGCTGGCGATCGAGCAGGCCGGGAGCCGTGCCGTAGTAGACCCGGTAGCCTGCCAGATCGCTGTCCGGCACCGGATCCCAGGCCAGCGAAATCGTTCCCGCCCCGGCCATGGGCACCGTGGCGAGCAGACCGACAAGAGCAATCAGGGCAGCCGTCCGACCCTGGCGGCTGAGCCTCGTGGCGTTCATGCAGGTCCTCTCCGGGGGGCTCCCTCCGAACCGCCCGAGCCCTTTTCATGCAAGGCCCGTTCCACGATCAGGACTCGGCGCCTCCCCGGCGGCGTTTTCTTCAACACGCCTGTTTGCAAGAGTTACGGCGGGGGCCCTCCGACGGTGCGCCGTCGGACCCGGCCGCCGATTTCCTTTTCGTAATCGGCCTGACGGCCCGGTGCTCCAGCGCGAAACAAGGGACCCCGACCGTTGTGGCGGCCGGGGTCCCGAGTCGAGGCCTTGGGGGAGGTCTCGGAGTTTCCCTTGTTCTTCCCGAAGACTGGAGCGTTACCTCACGTCGGTCCGGCGAAGCCCGGAAACCGCGGAAGGAGGAAGGTTCTCGGTGGTGAAGCCCGGAGACTGGGTCCAGGTCTGGTCCATCGGGTTGCCGGCCAGGTCCCGGACACCGCCGGCGCCGCCCACCACCCGCACCCGGTAGGTGCTGTTCTCGGCCAGTGCCGCCGCCGGCGTGAGGGTCGCGCTTCTGCCGTCGGCGGAAAGCACGGGCGAGCCGGCGGCCTGGGCCACCGCCACTCCCTGGGTGTCGATCAACTGGATCGTGGAAGCGCTGACGCTGGCCGGATCGAGGGCCTCGTCGAAGGTCACCACCGGCTGGACCTGCACGCTCACGCCGCCGGCCCCGGCCGCCGGATCGGTGCCCGTGACCCGGGGCCCCTGGGTGTCGGCCGCCGCGGCGGTGGTGAAGCCCGGACTCTGCTCGAAGTCGGCGGCCATTTCCTTGCCCGCCTCGTCGCGCACGCCGCCGGGTCCGCGCACCCAGATGCGATAGGTGGCCCCCGCGTCGAGGTCCACGGCGGGCACGATGGTCGCCACACGCCGATCCCCCGAAAGCTGGGGCGAGCCGGCGGCCTGGGCCACCGCCGCGCCGGAAGCATCGAGCAGCCGCACGTTGGCGGACGTGATCGACGCCGGATCCATCGCCTCGCTGAAGGTCACCGTGGGGCGCACCGTGACCGCCACGTCGGTGGCTCCGGCGGCGGGATCGGTGGCGCTGACCGTGGGCGCCGGGTTGGCCGTGACCGTAAAGAGCCCGGCACCGGTCCCGAACGAGCCGTCAGGGTTGATCACGGTGACGTCCCGCGCACCGACGGCGGCGCTCCCGGCGATGGTGATATCCACACTCAGCGTGTTGCAGTCCACGTAGTTCACCGCGTCGACGGTGATGCCGCCGCCCGAGAACTCCACGCCGGCCCCGCTGTCGAAGGACTCTCCCGTGACCGACAGGGTCAAACTCCGGCCCTGCTCTCCACTGGCGGGGCTGGTGGCGGAAACCACGGGTCGGGGCAGACCCACCACCTGGTTCGAGTCGTTGGCCGACTCGAGACCGCCGCTGTCGTAGGCCTTGACCACGATGTAGTAGCGGGTGCAGGGATCGAGACCGGTGAGAGTGGTCGAGGTGACGTTGCCCACGTCCTGCACCTGGTCGTAGGTGCCCGCGCTGGTGCCGTAATACACGCGGTAGCCCGCCACATCGCTGTCGGCCACCGGATCCCAGGCCAGGGAGATCGTGCCTGCCCAGCTCACGGCCCCTGACGACACCACCACCACCAGCACGGCCAGCAGCGGAATCCAACGCAGACTCCTCATCGCTCGCACCTCTCGGATTCCCGCCCGCCGGCCGCGCCCTGGGCGTGACACCGCCGGCTGGGGTGTCGTTCCATTCAAGGCCCATGCCACTTCCGCGCATCCGCCGGGAACACCGTTCAACTGACGTCCTGCCCGTTCTTGCGGGCTTCCGCCTGCCCGCGGGGCCACGTCCCGGCCGCCAGGCGGGAAACGAGATCGGCGCCGACCTTGCAATTTCGTTCTTCCCGCGGGCCTCCCGCCCCGGGGTTTACGCGGCGCTGAGCGGCGGCTATCTTCGCCCTGCCCGCAGTCCCGAACGGATGCCGAAAGGAAGCCGGCGATGAACGCGCAATCGAATGTCTCCCCCATCCCTTGCCCGCCCTTCAAGCGGGTGGACAAACCCTGGGGCCACGAAGAATGGCTGGTGGTGGGCGAGCGGGTGGTGATGAAACGCCTGGTGATCCACCAGGGTCACCGCCTTTCCCTCCAGTACCACGAGAAGAAGGAAGAAGCGTGGCTGCTGGTCCGGGGCCGGGCCCGGGTCCGCTACGGCGAGGCGGAAGGCGAGATCGCCGCGGGCCGCGTGGTCTACCTGCCGGCGGGTACGGTGCACCGCATCGAAGCGATCGAGGAGGTGGAGTTGCTGGAGGTGAGCACGCCCGAACTGGACGACGTGGTCCGCCTGGAGGACGACTTCGGCCGGCAGGAACGACCTTGAGCGACCTGCGGCGCGTGTTCAAGGCCTACGATGTCCGCGGGGCCTACCCCGAGGCGATCGACGAGCCTCTCGCCCGGCGGATCGGCCGCGCCACGGCGGTGCACCTCGGCGCCCGCACCGCGCTGGTGGGCCACGACATGCGCCGGTCGAGCCCCTCGCTGGCCGCGGCCCTGATCGACGGTCTGCGCGAGCAGGGAACCGACGTGACCTTCATCGGCGAGGCCTCGTCACCCCTGGTCTATTACGCCGGGCGCGATTTCGACGCGGCGGTGGCCGTCACCGCCTCTCACAATCCCCTGCCGGACAACGGCATGAAGATCTGCGGCCCGGACGCCGAGCCCATCGGTTCGGCCAACGGACTATGGACCATTCGAGACCTGGTGGCCGGCGGCGATTTCCCCGCCGCGCCGCGCCGGGGTACCCTGGACACCCTCGAACCCCGCCGTGCGTTCGTCGACGACAGCCTGGCTTTTCTCCACCTGCGACGGCGCTTTCGCGTCGTCGTGGACGGGGCCAACGGGATGGGAGGCCCGGACTACCAGGAACTGGCCCGCCGGGACTCGCCCCTCGAGATCCTGCCGCTCTACCTGGATCCGGACGACGACTTCCCCCACCACGAGCCCAACCCCCTGGTGTTCGACAACCTGCGGGACCTGCAAGCCGAGGTGCGACGCACCGGCGCCGACCTGGGCATCGCCCTGGACGGGGACGGCGATCGTTGCGTGTTCGTGGACGAGCAGGGAGCCGTGGTCACCGCGGACCTGGCCACGGCCCTGATCGCGCCGGAGGTGCTGCGGGAGCATCCGGGCACACCGATCCTCTTCGATGTGCGCTCCTCTCGGGTGGTGGCCGAGGAGATCCGGGCCGCCGGAGGCCGACCCGTGGAGTGCAGGGTGGGCCACGCCTTCATCAAGAAGGCGCTGCGCGACGAGCAGGCCCACTTCGGCGGGGAGCTGTCGGGACACTTCTACTTTCGCGAAGCGGCGTGCGCGGAGAACACCCTGCTGGCCCTCTTCCGCCTGCTCAACCTGCTCGACCGCCGCGGCTGCACCCTCTCCCAGGCCGTGGCCCCCCTGCGGCGCTACCACTCCAGCGGCGAGATCAATTCCCGGGTGGACCGGGTCGAAAACCGCCTCCAGGCCCTCCGGGACAAGTACCGGGACGGCGAGATCTCCACTCTCGACGGGTTGAAGGTCAGCTACTCCACCTGGTGGTTCAACGTCCGGCCGTCCAACACCGAGCCCCTGTTGCGACTGGTGGTGGAGGCCGCCGACGCGGAAGAGCTGCAGGCCCGGACGCGGGAGCTGCTCACCCTGATCCGCAACCCCTTGCCCCGGAGCGGCCCGTGTCCTTAACTTGGCTTCCAGCGGCTCGTATGCCGCGCTGCCCGAGGACGATGCCATGACGACGGACGCCCGACCGGCCGACCCGACCCTCCATGCCCGACTGATGGAGATCCTCGACCGGGTCCTGGCCGAGCCCCTGCCCCGACCCTGGCCCGCCGACCGCCCCCTGACCGACGCGGGGCTGGACTCGGTGGGCGTCTTGAGCCTGGTGGCGGAAATCGAGGCGGAATTCGGCCTGCAGCTCGGCGAGGCGGAGCTGACCGAAGAGAGCCTGGGCTCGGTGGCCGGGCTCGAAGCGATGCTCGCCGGGCGGATCGCCCCATGACCCCCTACCTGGTTCATCACTTCCTCGAGCAGGCCGCCGACCGGCGGCCCGAGGCCGTGTTCCTGATCCAGCAGGGCAAGCAGGTCACCTACGGCGAGATCGAGGCCCGAGCCAATCGTTTCGCACGCCTCCTCGCCGAACACGGCATCGGCCGAGGCGACCGGGTCGGGCTCCTCGAGCAGAACAACTTCGGCTACGTGGCGGCCTACTACGGCATCCTCAAGGCGGGAGCCATCGCGGTGCCCCTCAACACGGCGGCCGACGGCCCGGGCCTGCGCGGCTTTCTGGCCGACTGCGGAGCGCGACTCCTGATCAGCGGCGCCCGCTTCGGCGCCCAGGTCAGCGAGGCGATCACCGCGCTGCCCGAGCTGGAGGTGGTGATTTCCTGGGGCCTCCGGGCCCTCGAGCCCGGACCGGCCCACATCCGCCTGGTGGATGCCGAGCCGGCCCTGGCCGCCCAACTGGACACCCGCCCCGACGCGGGCACCATCGACCTGGACGACGCCTCGATCATCTACACCTCGGGAAGCACCGGCAAACCCAGGGGCGCGACCCTGCGGCACCTGAGCATCTGCACCAACACGCGCTCCATCGTCGAGTACCTGGGGCTGGGCCCCACCGACCGGGTGCTGCAGGTCCTGCCCTTCTACTACGTCTACGGCAAGTCCCTGCTCAACACCCATTGCTTCGTGGGCGGCAGCGTGGTGATCGAAAACCGCTTCCTGTTTCCCAACACCGCGCTCGACACCCTGGAAAACGAACGGTGCACCGGTTTCTCCGGCGTACCTTCCACCTTCGCCATCCTGCTCAACCGCTCGAACTTCTCCCAACGCCGACTCGAGCACCTGCGCTACGTCACGCAGGCCGGTGGAGCGATGTCCCCCGAACACACCCGGCGCTTGATGGAAGTGCTGCGGGGCAAGAAGATCTTCGTGATGTACGGGGCCACCGAGGCCTCGGCGCGGTTGAGCTACCTGCCCCCCGAAGACCTCCCGCGCAAGGTGGGCTCGATCGGCAAGCCGATCCCCAACGTGGAGTTGCGCATTCTGCGGGAGGACGGGTCCGTCGCCGCCCCCGGCGAGGAGGGCGAGATCGTCGCCCGGGGCGCCAACCTGATGCGCGGTTACTGGGGCGACGCGGAGGAGACCGCCCGCGTCCTCGGCCCGGAAGGCTATCGCACCGGTGACATCGGCCGGCAGGACGAAGAAGGCTTTTTCTACGTGGTGGGCCGGATCAAGGACATGATCAAGGCCGGCGCCCACCGGATCGCCGCCAAGGAAATCGAAGACATCCTTCTCGAGTACCCGGAGGTGCACGAGACCGCCGTGATCGGCGTTCCCGACGAAATCCTCGGAGAGACGATCAAGGCCTTCGTGGTCTTTCGCGAGGGCTCGAAGGCCGAGCTGGACGGACTCCTGGAATTCGTCGGCAAGCGCCTGCCGCCCTACAAGAAACCCGCGAGCTTCGAAGTCCTCGACGGCTTGCCCAAGAACGAGTCAGGCAAGATCATGAAACAGGTGCTCCGCCAGCGGGAGCGCGCCACGATCGACAGCGGGAGCCCCGCGGCTTCCGAGACGGAGAAAAGTGATGCCCCTGAGTGCTGATGTGATCAGGATCGACCCGGCCGCCGAGAGCGAGCGCCTGGCGGAGGTGCTGCGCCGCCAGGTGCGCCGGGACTTGCGCCGCCAAGGCGGCGTGGTGGGCGTTTCCGGGGGAGTGGACTCCGCCGTGGTGCTCTGCCTGGCCGTCAAGGCCCTCGGACCCGAGCGGGTGGTAGGCATCATGATGCCTGACCGCCACTCGAGCCCGGAGAGCGTGGACCTGGCCCGGGAACTGGGCGACAAGCTGGGCGTCGAACTGCTGATGGAAGACGTCACGCCGGGCCTCGAGGGCCTGGGCTGCTACCGGCGCCAGACCGAGGCGGTGCGGCACCACTTCCCGGAATTCGACCCGGACAGGGACCGTTTCAAGATCCACCTGGCCGAGGGCATCCTCGATCAGGACCGGCTGAACTACTTCCTGCTCACCGTGGAGTTCGCCGACGGCACCACCCGCACCGAACGCCTGGGCCCCCGCCAGCTCAACCAGATCGTGGCGGCGACCAACTTCAAGCAGCGGGCCCGCACGGCGATGCTCTACTACCACGGCGAGAGCCTGAACTACGCGGTGATCGGCACCTGCAACCGCAACGAATGGGCGGTGGGCTTCATCGTCAAGCACGGTGACATCGCCGTGGATCTCAAGCCGATCCAGCACCTGTACAAGAGCCAGGTCTACGCCCTTGCCGACTACCTGGGCGTGCCCGAAGGCATCACCTCCCGGCCGCCGACTTCAGACACCTACTCCGCGGAGCAGACCCAGGAAGAGTTCTTCTTCTCCCTGCCCTTCCAGCAGCTCGACCTGCTGCTCTACGGCTGGGAGAACAAGGTGCCCGAAGGCGAAGTGGCCGCGGCGTTGGGCCTGGGCGAAGAGCAGGTCCGGCGGGCCTACCGCGACCTGATGAGCAAGCACCGCACCACCGAGCACATGCGCCACATGCCCCTGACCGCTCATCCGTGAGCCCGGCCGGCAGGACGCCCTCCCCGCCGCGGGCGCTCACGGCGTGACTACTGCCGGGGGCGGAAAGGGGCGACGCTGCCGGTGGCCGGGCTCCAGCGGCCGAGGCCCAGGCGGCGGCGGGGACCGGCGTGATCGTCGGCCAGGCGACCGACCCGGTGCACCGTCGCCCCGCAAAAGCGCAGCACATCCAGCTCGAAGACCATGGTGAATCCGGCCCGGCGGTGGACGGCCCGTTCCAGGACATCGTCGGACTGGACCGCCACGTAGACCTCGTCGATACCCACCTGCTCCAGCACCGCCAGCTTGCGATGCCAGTGCTGGTGGAAGGTCTGCTGGTCGGCCAGACCCTCCGTGGAGCAGTAGCCGAACCCCCAGGCGGCCGAGGCATGCAGCGGAAAGCGATAGGCGTTGGGCCTCGAGTCGTGCACCGGATCCAGTTCGATCCAGCTCAGTGAGCAGGGCACCCCGTCCCGCAGGCCCAGCAGCGCCAGGCAGCCCGCATCGAAGAAGCGCTCGAAATCACGCGGACGCGGCCGGACCGCACACAGCGCGGCCATCTCCCGCCGCCCCGCCCAGACCAGATCGAAGTCGCCGCCCTCGCCCCCCGCCGGGGCGGAACACGCCCCCAGGGAGGCGATGATCAGCCGATTGCGGCGAAACAGCGGCGCCGGGAAGAAACCCCGCTCCACGGTGGCCCTCAGGGCCTGGAAGCGACCTTCCCGAACGAAACGCAGGGCCGTTCGCACCCGCTCTGCCAGGGGCCTGGTCATGATCCCATCGAGGTCCTCGAAGACCCGCGCAGGCTCACGCGCATCCTCCCCGGGAAAGTACGCCGAAATCAGCCGTCGGCCTCGATCGATGTGTCGCGGCCGACCCAGGGGCCCCACCCCGACGAGGCTTCCAGCTCCCGCCCCTCCTCCGGCACCGCCTGGTGGCGCACGGTACCCAGCAGACGCCGCACCCGGAAACGATAGAGGAACTCGAATCCCAGCCTCCGGTGGGACTTGAGTGAGCGAGGGTTGTCGGCCTGGATCGAGCCGTAGATGCGCCTGAACCCCTTCTCCCTCAGCAAGGGCAGAGCTTCCACCCACTGCTTGGCGAAAACACCGCTCATCCGAAAGCGGGGATGCACCTCGAAGCCCCAGGCCCACACGGCCTCCGGTCCGAGGGCGAAGCGGTAGGCGTTGGAGCGGGAGACATGCCAGTCGCCGTGCTCGAAGAAATTGAAGCTGGCCGGCTCTCCACCCACCTCGCCCAGCAGGCACAGGGAAGTCTCGAAATTCCGCAGATAACCGCCCTCGCGGGGACGAATGCGCCGCAGCAGGGGCTCGTCGTCAGTCGTCGCCCAGCGGATCTTCACGTTGGCCAGGGGCCTCGGAAGGGGTCGGGGGGTGGTCAGGCGGGCGATGACCATCTCGTTGACCCGGTAGAGCCGGGCCGGAAAGAGCGAGCGCTCGAAGGCTGCGCGCAGTTCGTCTCGCCCGCCGGATTGCCACAACCGCCATGCTGTCACCAGTCGTCCCACAGGGCACCTCGCACCATCGCTCCGAAACTCAGCCGGGCTCGGGGTAATATGCATCCCAAGGCCGGGACCCGGGAGAGCCGGAGTTCGTCCACGGCCGAGGAGCATACCGCAGGTGAAGCCCCCCCACGCCTCGTCCCGCCCCACCGTCGACTACCCCGAACCTCCCACCAGCGGAGAACTGCCCGTCGATCTGCCCGCCGGCACCCGCTGGGGGGTCTGCCTGAGCCACGACATCGACCACCTGGGCCTGAGGGAACACCTGGTCGACGGCTTCCTGCTGCGCTACGGCTTCAACATCGCCCGTCAGAACCTGATCCGCCGCTGGCGGCCGCGGCGGGCGCTGGGGGCCTGGCTGGGCATCGCCCGCGCCGCGGTGGGACGCGATCCCTGGGACGTGCTGGAATCCCTGCTGGAGGCTGAAAGGCGGGCCGGGGTGCGATCCACCTGGTTCATCGCCGTCCGACCCGGCCTGGGCATCAACTACCGGCCCCCGGCCATCCGGGCCGCCGTGGCCCGGCTCCAGGCCGCCGGCCAGGAGGTGGGCCTTCACGGGCAATCGTCGACCGATGCCGAGGGCCTGGCCGGGGAGGTGCGGGAGCTGGCCGCGATCGGCGGCCGGCCGGTGCGGGGGCTGCGGATGCACTACCTGCGGCTGCGGCGGGAGGTGCTCGACGGCATGGAAGCCGCCGGGCTGGAGTACGATTCGACGGTGATGGACCGCGGGAACCTCGCCCCGGACCAGCACCCTCTGCCCGGCCCGCGACGGCTCCGGGGGAAGCTGCTCGAGATCCCCCTGCACGTGATGGACTCGACGCTTTTCTCGGTCACCGGCCTCGGACTGGACCTGGCCGGAGCCAGGGATTACGTTCGCCGCCTGGGAGACCGGGCCGCGGAGTTGGGCCGGGTGGTGACGTTGAACCTCCACCCCAACAGCTACTCCAGCCAGGATCCCGAGATGAAGGCATGGTACGACACCCTGCTGGGCGAGTTGACCGCCCGGTCGGACGTCTGGCTGACCGATTTTCGGGGCCTGGTGGAAAGGATTCAGCGGTGACTCTAGCGACGGAACAGCACGAAAAGAAGGAAGTCCTGGCCCGCCGCAAGGCCGGCTTCTGGGAACGTACCGAGTACGACCGCGCCTTCCGCGGCAGTTTCGGCGCCTACATGACCGCCGTGGAGGCCGACGCCCTGGACCGCTGCTTCTCCGACGGGAAGAACGCCGCCCTGCTCGATCTGGGCTGCGGGCACGGCCGTTTCCTGCGGCACTTCGCGCCCCGGGCCGAGCGCCTGATCGGTCTCGACCGCAGCCGCCGGCTGCTCGGCGTGGCCCGGAACTGGATGAAGGACGAACCGCTGCCGGTGCCGACGGAACTGGTCTGGGCCTCGGCGACCGAGATCCCCCTCGAGGCGGGCAGCGTCGATGCCATCACCTGCGTGCGGGTGATCCAGCACATCCCCGACCAGGACGCGGCCCTGGCCGAAGCCTGTCGCGTGCTCGCCCCCGACGGCCAGTTCATCCTCGTGCAGTACAACTGGCTTTCCCCCCACGGCATGATCCGGGCGCTGAAGATCCCGATCAAGGCCGCCCTGCGCGCCCTGTTGCGGGCGATGGGCCGTGAACCGACCTTCGACGAGCCCACCGGCTGGACCTTCTGGCCCTCCCTCAAGGCCCAGCTCGAAGGCGCCGGACTGGAAGTCGAGAGGGTGACAGGCGCCTGGCTCTTCCCCCTGCAGTACTTCCGCTCCCGCTCGAGCAACGACGCCTGGCCGCTGTTCCGCTCCCTGGCCTACGCCTATGAACGGTTGGCGGATCTTCCCCCCTTCCGCTACCTCGGCGGCTACCTGGTGGTCCGCTGCCGGCCCCGCCGGCCCTAGCGCCCCGCTGAAAAAACTTCTCCAGCGGGGTCGCAGGCGCGGCTCCGGTCAGCGGGTGTCGGTACGTCGGAGGTTGCCTACGTCGGAAGGGCGGGAGTTGCAGGCGCTCTCATCGTAGTTGCAGCTCGCGTCGCAAGCGAGGGTGCCCTCGTCGTAGCCCCGGGAGACGCAGGTCTGCCCCCCCAGGTCGCTGCCGTCACATGCCTCGGCAGCGGGCTCCCGCACCCCGTCGCCGCAGCGGCTCTCACTGCCGTCGGTAGCCGAGGTGCAGTTGCTGTCCCCCTGGTCGACCAAGCCGTCGCCGTCGTTGTCGACCCCGTCGCCGCAAGCCGTGGTGGACACCTCCGACGTGTCCGTGGCCGACGAGCAGCCGTAGTCCGCCGGGTAGTCGGCGACGCCGTCACCGTCGTTGTCCAGGCCATCGGAGCAGGCGGGGCTGCCGCCGCCTCCCCCTCCCCCGCCGTCGGTGTGGTCGTAGGCGCCGGGATCCCGGGGCGTCGAACGGCCGACGCCCTCGATATCGACCGCGTCGCCGTAGCTCGACGAGGCGCTGCCCACCACCGGCGAGTCGGTTCGCAGATCGAAGTCGTAACCCGCGTTCAGGCGGTCGTCCTGGCCCATCCAGTTCTTGAACACTTCCGCCCGGGTCGCCGAGCGACCGTTGGGATCGCGCGTGCAGTCGGCGCAGGGGTCGGCGCTCCAGTTCTGCCAGGTCGCCAGGCTCATCGAGCGATTGGCCTGTACGTTGCGCTGCACGTAGGAGCGGCCGTTGTCACTGATGTAGGTGTTGTAGTCCAGGTCGTGGCCGCCCTTGGCCCAGGTATCACCACCGTAGTTGTGCCAGATCATCGAGAAGATGATGTTGTTGTAGAAGTCCAGGTTGCTCGGGCGATCCGCCGCACAGCCCCCCGGGTTGCCCTGAATCACCACGCCGCCACCGGGGGCGGTAAAGGGAAAGGTGGAGTTCTCGACGGTGATGTTGTAGGGACATTCGATGAACAGCGCTTCCTGGTTGTTGTAGGCCAGAGCGTCGCGGATCAGGATGTCGTGGGTGGTCTGATCCTGGATCTTGATGCCGTGGTTGAACGAGCCGTGGACGAAGAGCCCGTCGATGGTGCCGTTGTTGGCCCCGCCGGAGAGCGAGAAACCCTCCCGGCAACCGTAGGTCTCCACGTCCTCCATGGTGAAGTTCGAACCCTGGGTGGCCATGCACTGGCTTCCCGTGTCCCATGAAGTTCCCGTCACCGTTCCGGTGTTGTTGGGCCGACGCAGGGCGTTACGCACCTTGAGGCGACGATAGGTGAAGTTGGAGCTGTTGTTGTAGGCCCAGACCGTCCCGCCATAGACGTTGAGATTCTCGAGCAACACACCGTCGGAGCCCGAAAGGCCGATGGCCACGTAGCACGGGCTGATCAACTCCAGGTCACGGATCTCGATGTTGCGGCCGGTCAGCCGCAGGGCCATGGAGGACTGGCTGGTGCAGGTGGCCACCGCCGCTACCAGGCCCGTACCCGCCGTACCGGCGGCACGGGGGTCGTGATCATCCCAGGGGCGGACGAAATACTCGGAGGTGGATTCGAAGTAGTTGCCCTCTTTGCCGTCCACGTCGGCCGCGGAGTTGGTGTTGCGGGTCAGGCAGACGGGGCCGACCAGGTCGCCCTGGGTGGAGTTTTCGTCCTTCCAGTAGACGTGCTCGGTGTAGCGCTGGAGCAGGCAGGACTGGGGCGAGTATTGCGTCCCGGTCCCCGCCGGCTTGGGACAGCGGTAGACGTTGGGATTGTTCGCGTCCGGCTGACAGGCGGTGTCATCCACGTCGATACCGCCGGCGACCCATGTACTGACCGAAAGCCCGGCACCGGCGAAAACCTTGGGCGCGGTCGTGGCGCAGTCGTCGGAAACGGTGATGCGATCTTCGAAGAAGGCGCCCACACCGATGTTGATCGTATCGCCGCAACCCGCCACCGAGTTGGCCTTGGCAATGGAACGAAACGCACAACTGCCGCTTCCCGACGGGGCGTCGGCCCGACCGTTGCAGGCATCGGAGCCGTCGGTGCGCACCCAGTAGTCGGTGGCCCATGCCGCCGGGAAGGCAGCCATCAGCGAGAAGATCACGAGACCGGGAATCATCCGGCCCAGAACTCGGTGCCTCACGGGACATCTCCTCTCGTGGGCGTCCTCCGCGGGAGTCTGCCGCCGCGTGCCGCCTCTCGTCACGAGTCACTGCCAGTGATTTTGGCCAGGTTCTAGAGCAAAAACTGTGCCTTCATGTCCGCATCGACAAGTCCGGCAAGCCGCGGCAGACGCTCCGGGCGGGATCCCTCAAGTCGAAAGGACGCCGCAGATTGCGAGCCTCGCCTTGCCGACGGCCGAACGGGCCGCGGAACCGGAATGGCGATGGACCGGCAGCCTATCACGATTCCGTAATCCCCGTAGCGGATGCGCAATGGATCGGCAGGCGTTTTTTGACCCCGCGGAAGGGGCCGGATAGCATGCCAGCGGCCGCCCGGGCCCGACCCCTGAACGACTCGGGTGGGAGGGAAAGACCATGAGTGATCTTCGCAGCCGTTTCGAGGGCGGCACCGACCCCCAAATGCAGCGCTTCTCGTCCTCGCTGCCCGAAGACCTGCGTTTCTGGCGCGAGGACATCGAGGGCTCGAAGATCCACGCGCAGGGCCTGGCCGACGCCGGCCTGCTGACCGACGCCGAACTTCAGACGATCCTCGAGGGCCTCGACCAGGTGGCCGGGCAACTCGAAACCGGCGCTTTCGTCCCCTCCCCCGCGGATTTCGACGACATTCACATGGCGGTCGAAGCGCGGCTGACCGAAGTGATCGGCCCTCTGGGGGGCAAGCTGCACACCGCCCGCTCCCGCAACGACCAGGTGGCCCTGGACCTCAGGCTGTGGCTCAAGCGAGAACTCGCCGCCCTCGACGGCGAAGTCTCGGCCCTGGTCGATGCCCTGCTCGAACGCATCGAGGACGAGGGCCGGGTGCTGATGCCGGGTTACACCCACCTGCAGCGGGGCCAGCCGATTCTCCTCGGCCACCACCTGCTGGCCCACGCCTGGCCGCTGGCCCGTGACCGGCGTCGCCTGCGGGAGGCCCTCGAAGCCCTCGACTTCTGCCCGCTGGGGGCCGGCGCCCTGGCCGGTTCACCCCACCGGGTGGACCGCCGGGCCAGCGCCCGACGGGGCGGCTTCCGGGCCCCGGTACCCAACGCCATGGACGCGGTGGCGGCCCGGGACCACGTGCAGCAGACCGTGGCCGCCTGCGCCGTGCTGATGTCCCACCTCTCCCGCATGGCGGCCGAGATGGTGCTGTGGAGCAGCACGGAGTTCGGCTTCCTGCGGCTGGGGGACGCCTACACCACCGGATCGAGCATCATGCCCCAAAAGCGCAACCCGGATGCCGCCGAGCTGATCCGCGGCAAGGCGGCGAGGGTCTTCGGCGACCTGCAGGCCCTGCTCACCCTGACCCACGGTCTGCCGCTGTCTTACTTCCGGGACCTGCAGGAAGACCGCCACGCCCTTTTCGACGCCCTGGGCACCAGCCGCCAGTGCGTGCGGATCATGGAAGGCATGTGGCGCACTTCCCGCTTCGTCGCCGAACGCTTCGAAAAAGAGCTGGCGGGAGACTTCAGCCTGGCCACGGAACTGGCCGACTACCTGGTCACCCGGGGGGTTCCCTTCCGCGAGGCCCATGGCTGCGTGGCACGCCTGGTCAAGGACCTCGAAGAGGAGGGCGCCGACCTGTCGGCCCTCGACCCGGCCCGCGCCCGGCAATACCACCCCGCGCTCGGCGCCGATCTCTCCGAGTGGCTCGATCCCCGCGCCGCCGCCGAACGACGCTGTCACGCGGGGGGCACGGCCTGGTCCCAGGTCGAACAGCAACTCGTCCGGCTGCGGCAGGAGTTGCACCCTCCCCGCGGAGGCGAAGAAGCTTCCGGAACGGGCTGCTAGCCGACTCGGGTGTCCCGGCTCGAAGCGGCCAGGGCCAGCAAGGCCTCGCGCAGGCGGCGCGGCCGCACCAGGTCCTCGACGGTGTGGGCGGCGAAAACGTCCCGCATGGCCCGCGTGGCCAGGGCGTAGATCATGCGCGCCTCGCACTCGCCGGCGCGGTCGCAGCTCCCCGGATCCATCACGCAGCCCACGATGCCTATCGGCCCCAGAGCCGCCTCGACCACCGTGGCCAGGTCGATGGCCTGCGGCGGCCGGGCCAGGCGATAACCCCCTCCCCGCCCCGGCACGCCCACGAGCAGACCCGCACGCTTGAGGGGGATGGCGATCTGCTCGAGGTATTTTTTCGATATACCGGTTTCCCGGCTGACAGCCTCGAGAGTCACCGGAACCCGCTCGCCCCCGGCGCGGGCTATCGAGGCCATCATGCGCAGGGCGTAGCGGCCACGGGTGGAGATCTTCATCGGGTCGAACCCCCTGTCGCCCCCCGCCCGGCGGCGGCGGCGAGAAAGGCCTCGATCCGCTCCATGTTCCGCCCGTAGTCGAGTTTTTCGGCCACCAGCCTGCGGGCCGCCTCGATGCCGCGCAAGCGGCTTTCGTCGTCCCGCTCGAGGGCCAGGAGGTGGCCCCGCAGCGCCGCCACGTCGCCGACGGGGAAAAGCCGACCATTGACCCCGGGCTCGATGAAAGGCCGGTTGGCAATGATGTCGCTGACCACCGGGTAGGTTCCCACCGACAGGGCTTCGAAGAGCGATGAAGAGGCGCCGTCGGAACTGGAAGTACTGACATAGACATCCGACCAGGCCATCTGGGCCGGGATGTCGTCGGCTTCCAGGCGCCCGAGGAAGCGGACCTGCTCGCCCAAACCGGCCTCGCGTACCCGGGTTTCGAGTTGCTCGCGCTCGCTCCCCTCTCCACCGATCCGGGCCTCGAAGCGAGCGCCCGCCCGGGCCAGACCGACCAGGGCCTCGACCAGGGTGTCGACCCGGTAGAGGGGCTTGAGCCAGCGTATCGAGAGAATGCGCAACGGCTCGCCCGGCGGCCGGCGGCGGGGCCGGCGGTAGGCGAACAGGCGCTGGTCGACTCCGCGGGGCTGGACCAGGATCTTCTCCCTCGGAAAGCCCAGTTCTTCGAGGCGGGCCGCCACGTGGGGTGCCCAGGCCAGCATCCCGCTGGTGCGGGCCAGGGTGAAGCCCACCATGGCTCGAATGCGCAGGCGCTTGAGGGCCGAGTCGAAGTCGTCCACCAGCACGTCTCCGCCCGCCGCCGCTCCCACCAGGGGCCTGAGTCCGGCCAGGGCGCCGACGAAGCCGTAGCTGGACATGTAATAGGCGCAGACCACTTCGGGGCGGAAATCCCGGGCGAGGCGCCGGGCGGCCCGCACCGCGGGCAGCAGGGTCTTCATCGAGGTCGGCCCGGAGGAGAGCTTCGGCGCCAGGGGGGCGCTCCCGTCCGCGTGCCGGGGGGGGATGGCATGCATCGTGGCCAGCAGCACCTCGTGCCCCCGGCTGCGGAGGAAGTCGGTCCAGCGGGTGACGTGACAGGCGCTGGCCGGCCCCAGGAAGAGGACGCGCACTAGGTCTCCCCTCCTCCGGCGGGTTCGGCAGCCATCCTCCTGCTCGCCAGTTCGTAGTCGATGATGCCCATCAGCAGCCAGTAGAAGCCGAAGATCTTCTGCGCCTCGAAGCGAGCGCCCGTCGCCATGCACAGGGCCATCGAAACGGCCCCCGCGAACAGGCCCAGGGCCAGCCAGGAAAGCAAGGGGTCCTCCAACCGGAAGGCCCCCTTGAGTCCCAGCGCCATCATCATGGCGAAGAGGATGCCCAGGACGACCAGCCCCACGATTCCCTCCTCGGTACCGATCTGGCAATACGTGGAGTGAGCCCCCTTGGCCCGACCCAGGGTGCCGTAGAGTTTGAACATCCGCGGGAAAGACTTGTAGCCGGAACCGAGGATCGGCCGCGGCAGCATCATCGCGCCCAGGGACTTGTACTGCTCGATGCGCATCTGGGTCGAATCGTCGGCGATCTGCTCCCCGGCCACCAGGTCGCCGCCGTGCTGCGTCGTGCTCTTGGCCCTTTCGATGGCCTGCTCGGGGACCCAGAGCTGGTAACTCGCCGCCGCCACCACCAGCAGCACCAGCAGCTTGCGATCTCTGACCAGGGCCATGGCCGCCAAGGCTCCCGCCGCACCGAGCCAGGCACCACGGGACAAGGTCAGCAGCAGGGCGAAGCCCACCGCGCCCGCACCGAAGAAAAACCACAGGTTCATCAGTCGAGAACCGATCTTGTGCAGGGCCAGGGCGATGAAAACGGGCAGGTACATGGCCATCGCGCCGCCGAAGATGTTGGGCTGGGTGGCGAGCAGGGCGCTGGCCCGGTGGCGCTCGAGGTTTCCCCCGATGAAGGCGAGAAAGGAGTGGTCGATGGCCGACAGGGCGTTGAGCACGATGGATGCGCTGACGGCGAGCAGCAGCAACTTCTGGTCGCGCCGGGTCCGCAGCACGTGAAAGGCCACCGGCAGCAAGATCATGTAGGTCAGGTGGTTCTTCCCCTTGGCCAGCACATCGAAGAGAGAGACCTGCCAAATCAGCCAGGTCCTGACGGCCGAGATCATGATCAGCAGGGCGTAGGCCGCCAGCCAACGACTGAGCGCGGGCCGTATTTCGAGTTTTCCGTAGAGCTGGTTGGCCCGGGCCCAGATGAACAGGGCGAAGAGCAGGAACGCCGTCTCGGCGTTCAGCCCCCGGATTGGAAAGAGATCCTGGGGAATCAAATCCATCGCCGGGGAGGCGAAGGCCAGCAGCGCCAGGCCCACCGCCGGGCGACGCAGGGTCTGGAGCACGGTGATCACGCCGAAGAAGGCGATCAGGCCGTACTTCACCGCCGGGAAAGGAAAGGCATAGGCCACGGCCACGCAGCCGACGGCCAGAACGAGCACCATGATCTCGCTGGCCGCGACGACCTGAATCTGCGGTTCGCCACCCGCTTCGGTCCGCCAGCCGGCGGGCACCTGACTCGAGACCTGGTTCAACCGTCGTTCCCTCGCATCTGGCAAAGATAAGCCGCCCGGGGGCACCGGGGCCAGTCGGAAAGGCGCCCGCTTCAGCGACGCAGCAGGCGGCGGGCGGTTTGCCGCAGGGGCGGCGAGAGCAGGCTGGCCAGCGCGAGATGCACACCGAAAGTCACCGCCGACGCGACCAGCACCTTGAAAGCCGAGAAGACGAAGCCCTCTCCCAGCCCCCCCAGCCCTCCGAGCGTCACCCACCCGGCCCCACCCCCGGCGGCCGAGGAGAGCAGCAGCGCCCCGATCATGCGCCCCAGGGGCCCTCCCGCGGGCCGCCGATCGGCCGGAAGGCGCATCCACAGCAGCGCCGTGCGGAAGAACGACGAGGCGGTGGAGGCAAAGGCCAGCCCGGCGATCTTCAGCGGCAGGGGCAGAATCACCAGCAGGATCACCGAGAACAGCGCCTTGAAGCCCACCCGCCAGAAACCCACGGCCATCGGGGTCTTCGTGTCACCGCCGCTGATGTGCACCTGGGCCAGCACCTGGCCCATGGAAAAGGCCGGCGCGCCGAAGGCCAGGATCGGCAGCAACATGGCGGTCAGCTCGGCCTTTTCCCGGGTGAAGGCGCCGCGCAGGTAGACCAGTTCCACCACCGAGAAGGCTCCTACCACCAGGAAGGCCGCCACGGGCAGCAGCAGCAGCAGGTAGCCTCCCATGGACTGGGCCAGGCGGCCGCGCAACTCGCTGAAGCGTCTCTGGCTGACCAGGTCGGCGAAGTGGGGCAGGAGCACCGTGGAGGAGACGGTGATCAGCAGATCGGTGGCCACCGCCGAGAGAAACGCCGCGAAGGTCAGGGCCGCCAGATGTCCGTCGGGCAGCCAGGAGGCGAAATTCTGGTCGAGGAAGACGTCGATGCGGGTGCCCGTCAGGCCGATGAACAACGGCAGCGCCAGGGCCAGCAACTCGCGGATCTCGGGGGCCCTCGGGCGCAGCACCAGCCGGTAGTGGCGGCGATGGGGGGCCATCAGCAGGAGCTGGATCAGGAAGCTGGCGGCGGCCCCCAGGACGATGCCGGCGATGTAGCCGGTAAAGCCGTACTCGCGGCCCAACAGCCAGAGGGCGGCGAGCACCACCAGGCCGTTGGCCAGGCGCCCGAAGGCCGGGTAGTGCTGGCGGCGGTAGATGTTGTGCAGGCTGCCGAGAACCACTCCGAGCACCGAGAAGAAAATCGTCACGACGATGAGCTGGATGTGCCGCGACATCTCGGCCCACACCGCCGGATCGCGGAAGCCGCTGGCCATCACCCGGGCCACCAGCCCCGACCCGGCCCAGAGCAAGCCCACCAGCAGCACCAGCCCCACCGCCAGGCAGTTGATGATGTTGCTCGCCGCTTCCCAGGCAGCCGCCTCGCCCTGCTCCCGGCGGATACGGGTGAAGAGAGGAATGATCGCCGCCCGCACGGGTTGACGGACCCAGGTGGCGAAGAGCTGGGGGACATTGAGCACGACCCGGTAGGCGTCCATCGCCCGGGTCGCCCCGAACAGGGCCCCCACCAGGGCCTGGGTGCCGAGGCCCACCAGCTTGGTCAGCAGGCCCAGGGCGGTGACCACGGCGGAAGCCCCCAGCAGATGCCGGGTGTCCGCGCGGCGTCGGGCCGCGTCCGGGGCCGGGGAACGATCTTGGGCCAAGGAGCCTCCTCACCTCTCTCTGGAGGATCATATATTCTCAACCGGGCGCGTCATCCTTCCCGGCAGGCGGCCGGGCACAAGGTGGCGGACTGGAGAGGGCCTTGAGCATCCTGCGTTCACTCTACGTCAACTGGCGTCGGCGACGAATCTACCGCAGGGCCCTGGCGGGTCCGGCCCGGGGCGTGATTCTGCGTTACCACTCGGTGGGACGGCCGGAAGAGGTGGGCGCCTACCTCGACCCGGGGCTCTCCGTCTCGCCGGAGCGTTTCCGCGAGCACCTGGAACTGCTGCGTCGACACTGCCGGGTGGTGGGCCCCGCAGAGATGAGTGCCCGGCTGCAGGGCGGGGCCGAAGGCCCCCTGGCGGTGTGGATCACCTTCGATGACGGCTACCGGGACAACCATGACCAGGCGACAACCCTGCTCGCCGAGGCCGGGCTGACGGCCACCTTCTACATCACCACCGGACCGCTGTTTTCGGGGCGCGGCCTGTGGATCTCGGAACTCTGGCGGCTGGTACCGCGCCTGCCGGCGGGGGCCGCCACCGGCCTGCCGGAAGCGCTGCCCGGCCAGGTGCCGGCAGCGGCCGAAGGTCGGCGACTGCTGCGTCGCCGGGTGACCCGGTGGTTTGCGGGCATGACGGCGGAGGAGCGGGAGGGCTGGCTCGATCACCTGGCCGCGCTGGCCGGGTTGCCCCGGGGCGAGGGCCTCGAGCAGAGCTTCCTGACCCCCGACATGCTGCGGCGCATGCAGGAGGCCGGGATGACCATCGGCGCTCACACCCGCAGCCATCCCCATCTCGACCACCTGCCCCCGGAGCAGCATGCCGAGGAGGTGGCCGGTTCGAAGACGGATCTCGAAAAGATTCTCGGCCGCGCGGTACCGGACTTTGCCTATCCCAACCCCAGCGGCGGCGGGCGTTTCGGCGAACAGGCCCGGGCCGCGGTGGCCGCGGCGGGCTTTCGCACCTCGGTGACCTCCACCCCGGGACCGCTGGGGCCCGAAACCGATCTGCTGCGCCTGCCCCGGATCGGCGTCTACGCGGGCCCCCAGGAGAAGCTGGTCTTCTCCCTGCTGGCGCGGGCGGGCCGCCCTTGAGAGCGCCGCGCATCGCCGTCGTCCTGACCCAGCTCGGCTACGGCGGCGCCGAGCGCCAGACCTACGAGCTGCTGCGGCGGCTGGCGGGCAGCGAGTGGGCTCCGCGGCTGGTGATCTGTCTTTCCGAGCAGCTCGAACCCTACGGCCCGCTGATCGAAGCATTGGGCTACCCCCTGGTGGTGATCCCCCGCCGCTCGAGCTTCGACCTCGGTCGCCTGCGCCGGCTGGGCGCCGAGCTGCGGGCCGGGCGCATCGAGTTGGTCCACGCCGTCCACCTGCTGGCCTCGGGCTACTCCTGGCTGGCCCGCCGCGCCATCGCGGGCCGGCGCATGCTGCCCACGGTGCGGGGCACGGTGGTCCGCCCCGGACGCCTGAAGAGCTGGACCTACCGCCGCATGCTGCGGAGCTGCCCCGTGACCCTGGTCAACTCGCGCCGGGGCGCGGCTTTTCTGGTCGAGCGCTTCGGCGCGCCTCCCAATCGCCTGCGAGTCGTGCCCAACGGGGTGGACTTCTCCCGCCTGCGGGCCGGGGCCCCGGGGAGGCTGCGAGCGGAATTGGGTGTGGACCCCGAGCTGCGGCTGGTGGGGCTGGTGGGCAAGAACCGCCCGGTGAAGAACATTCCCCGCTTCATGGAGATCCTGCGGCGCCTGCTGGCCGGCGGCACTCCGGTGGCAGGCGTGCTGATCGGCCACGGTCTGGGCGAGGAGGCCCGCACCCAGCTCGCCCCGGACCTGCCCGCAGAGCGCCTGCACCTGCTCGGCCCGCGGGACGACGTGCCCGCCTTGCTTGCCGACCTGGACCTGCTGCTGCTCACCTCCGACTCGGAGGGCTGCCCCAACGTGGTGATCGAGGCCCTGGGGTCCGGCGTGCCGGTGGTCGCGGGGAATGTGGGGGACGTGGAGGCGATGATCACGCCGTCGCGCACCGGGGAGATCATCGACCCTCCCTCCGACACCGGCGCCTTCGTTGCGGCGACTCGGCAGGTGCTCGCCGAGCGCGACGCCTACCACCGGCAGGTGCTCACCGATCGCTCGCGGCTGGAACGACAGTACTCCCTCGATGCCATGACCCGCAGCACCGTGGAGCTGTGGCAGCAGGTGCTGGAGGGAGCACCCGAAAGCGAAGCGGGCTAATCCATTCCGCTCCTGCGTAGCTCCTCTACGTCGAGCAGATCCTGCTTGCGACCCGCAGCCCGCTTGGCGGCCATCAGGTCTTCGCGAGCGATAATCGTCACCGGGACGCCAGCCCATGGGGTCTCGATCCGATTGGCGAATGCCTCTTCGAAGCGTAGACCTGGAATGTGTTTGAAAATACCGACAGGTTCAGGCAGGCTGGGAGATAGGTGGCGGCGGGGGGTAGACCGCGTTGTCCGCCCCCCTCCCGATGACTACTTCTTGACCTTGCACGATCCGGATCCGGTCGTCGTGCCACAACCACTCTCGCAAGTGGCCGAGGCAGTGTTCGAGCCGTTGTCCGTACAGGTCATCGCCTCGCCGTTGTTTGGAGTGCAGGATCCCGTCGTCGTGCCCGTGCTCAGTTCATAGTTCTTGTCCTCGCACTCAAGTGTACTGGTGGAGTTCACGGTGGTGCCACCAGACCACGTCCAGTCCAGGGGAACGATCAGGCAGAAAGCCGTGCCATCGACCGCGCCACACCCGGTGGCACTGGCCGAAGAGCTACCCGTGGAACTGCTGCACTCCATGCCGCCGGTGACAGGGACACAGCTCCCACCTTCCCCGGGCGTCAGAGCGTAGTTCGTTCCACTCGGGGCCGTGTAGACAGTCACTGTGACAGAATCAGCCAGTGCAGGAAGAAGAACGACAGCCACGAGCATCATCGCAAGACCAACTCTTCGCATCTTCATCTGCACCTCTCTTTCAGGATTTCAACAAATATAACCTAACAACCAGTACCCCCCCCCCTTCGGCGCGCCTACTACCTGGCTTCTTTTCAGATCGTACCCCCCCCCCGTCGCCTGTCAACCCATCTGGCCATCTGGAAAGATTCCCCGATGCCATCCTCGTGATCTGCCCGTTCATTCGTCGTGTGTGCTCGGACAGATCACGCTTCGACCAGAGTTATTGATTTGTCCACTCAGATGGTCAAGGAAGGCCTCGACCTTGGGAGAAAGGTGGCGGCGGCTGGGATAGACAGCGTGGACCGGCACCTCGGGCGAGCACCACGCGGGCAGGACCCGGCGGAGTCGATCATGCTTCAGGTCGGCGGCACAGCGAGCGGCGGGCAGCAGGGTAATGGCGCGACCGGCCAGGGCGGCAGCATGGAGAAAATCCATGTCTATGACCACCAGGCGCGCTCGCACGGCAACCGAGACCGTCCTCCTCTCGTCGCTCGACGTCCAGCGCGCGCGGTCGGCGCCGGCGCCGAAGACCGCGCAGCCGAAGTGCTCGAGTTGCTCGGGAGTCCGAGGCGCGCAGCAGCGGTCGAGGAAGGCGGGGCTGGTCGCGGCGATGTTCTGCAAGACGCCCAGGCGGCGGGCGACGAGGGTGGAGTCGCTCAGGCGCCCGGCCCGCACGGCCACGTCGAAGCCCTCCTCCACCAGGTCCACCACCCGGTCGGTACAGACCAGGTCGACCCGCACCTCCGGGTGCCGCTCGAGAAACGAGGCGACCAGGGCGCCGACATGGCCGAAGCTCACGGGCATGGTGACCCGCAGCAGGCCCCGAGGGGTCTGCTGCATCCGCGTGACCGCCACGGCCTCCTCCACCTCGGCGACGGCGCGGACCGCTCGCTGGTAGTAGGCCTGGCCCACGTCGGTCAGGCTCAGCTTTCTCCTGGTGCGCTGAAGCAGGCGTGCCCCCAGCCGGCGCTCCAGCTCGGCCACCTTGCGGCTGACGGTGGTGGCGGGGAATGTGGGGGACGTGGAGGCGATGATCACGCCGTCGCGCACCGGGGAGATCATCGACCCTCCCTCCGACACCGGCGCCTTCGTTGCGGCGACTCGGCAGGTGCTCGCCGAGCGCGACGCCTACCACCAGCAGGTGCTCACCGATCGCTCGCGGCTGGAACGGCAGTACTCCCTCGATGCCATGACCCGCAGCACCGTGGAGCTGTGGCTGGAAGTTCTCGAAGGAGCGCCCGGCAGCAATGGGTGAAAGCCTCGACGTTCTCGGTCAAGCAAGCCTCCGGACGCCTCGGAACCCGTCCAGCCGCTGGCGCCACCTCAAACGACGTCGACGCCGGGGATGTCCCACAGCTTGCTGACTTAGATCGCGAAAGTGGCGGTTCCTTTCGACCTTCTTTCATGACAGACAAAGGAATTCTCACCAAAGAAAAAGAAAGGAAACCACCATGATGAAGAATCGCACGAAGTCGAAGAAGAAGCACCCCCCTGTCCCGCGCCGCCACGTGTCGGTGCAGCTCTCGTTGCCGCTGCTGGCGGAGATCGGCTCGGTCCGAGAGGGCTTTTTCGCCCTTTGTGTGCGAGCAGGAACGGCTGTTCTGCAGGAAATGATGGAACAGGATCGGGCTCGGGTTTGCGGTGCGCCCTGGTCCCGAGATCCTGGTCGGGAAGGAGTGAAGACGGGATCGGCGGCTGCCGAGGTGACGCTGGGAAGCCGGCGCGTTCCAATCCGGCGTCCGCGGTTAGTCAATCGGCAGGGAGAGGATTTGACGCTGGCGAGCTACACCTGGGCAGCATCCCGGGATCCTCTCGAGGGTCAGACCTGGGACGCGATCGTCTCCGGCGTGTCCACTCGCAACTATGCCCGGTCGCTGGAGTTTCTCCCGGAAGGAGTCGAGCAGCGGGCGACGTCGAAGAGCGCGGTGTCCCGCCGCTTCGTGGCACTGAGCCAGAAGCAGCTTCGGGAGTGCCTGGGACGGTTCCTGGAAGAGATCGAGTTTCGGGTGGTGATGATCGACGGGATCGTGTTTCGAGACTACACCGTGCTGGTGGCTCAGGGCTAGATAGCGGTGGAAACAAGCACGTTCTGGGCCTGAGAGAGGGCACCACCGAGAACTCGGGAGTTGCGAGAGCCCTGCTGTCGGACTTGATTCGTCGAGGGCTGAGCACCGAGCGCCGTCTGCTCTTCGTCATCGATGGTTCCGGAGCCCTGCGCAGAGCGATCGGCAAGATCTTCGGATCCGTCGCCTTGGTCCAGCGCTGCCAGGTCCACAAGATCCGCAACGTGCTCGACCACCTGCCGGAGGAGTATCACGCAAGTGTCAGGAAAGCGATGTTCGAAGCCTACGGCACCGCCTCCGTGAAACTCGCCCGGAAACAGCCCATGAGGCTCGCGGATTCCCTGCGTGACGCCCATCCTGGGGCCGCGGCTTCGCTGGAGGAGGGTCTCGACGAGACGCTGGCGCTGCAGGAACTGGGCTTCTCCGAGGGACCCCTCTGGGTGACTCTGCGATCGACGAACCCGAACGAGAACCTCGACGGGGGGATGGCCGAGTTCACCCGGAACGTCAAGAGGTGGAGAGGAGGATCGATGATTCTTCGGCGGGTTAGCTCCGCTGTCCTGGAAGCGGAAACTCGC